>JBBRQL010000013.1:0-38608 GCA_038226425.1 Verrucomicrobiota bacterium | reverse complement strand
GGGCATTGGCACGGGGCCGCCACCCACGACGCCCGGCACGAAGGATCGAAGATGGCCGTCGGCCACTTCTACAGCCTGGACCTGCGCGGCCACCAGCTCCGGCACCTGGCCGCGGCCGAAGGACTGCACGAGCACGACATGAGCGTGCCCGAGCGGCTCAAACCCAGTCGCAGGCGATGACGTGGAGCATATGGTCGGCGGCGGGAGGTTTGTCGTGATGGAGCCAGGGGAGCAGGTCGTACCACAGGTCGCGGGGCGGGGCCGTGCCCGGAGACGGCGAGGTGAAGGACATCAGTCGAGGCGGAAGGCGGCGAAGCCGGCGGGATCGACTCCTTCATCGCTCCGGGTCCGCCGCCGAGCCTGCCCGGCGCGCCGTTCTTGGTGTCGTCCGCGCTGACGTCGGGCACGCTGGTCATCGCGACGCAAACCCTCCGGACTTCGGATTCCCCCATCTCGGCGGCGAAGACACAGAGCTAACCGGTTGGCAAGCGCCAGCGGAGACGCCAACGTCCGCTCGACTCCCATGAACCAGCGCACACCTCCCGACAAAGGCTCCGCGAAGATCCAGCGCACGGACATCGCGCTCCTCGGCCCGTCGTCCGTGGACCTCAGCGATGTCACGAGGACGGACGATGTGGCCGGCGGCGTGACCCGCTTCTCGATGATCACCGCGGCGACGATCGCGTTGTCGATGTTGGCCACCGAACTCCAACGCCTCTGGCTCGGCGACACTCCCGATGCCCAGCTGCCGCTGGGCGGACCTCCGCTCATCTTGGAGCTCCAGGTCTTCGGATGCCTCGCGGTCGCCGCCCTGGCCCGCTACCGTCGCCGCGGCAACGCAGCCTTGATCGCCTGCACCGGGCTCTTCCTCTGGCTCGTCCTAGCGGGCTCGCTGATGCAGGCACGCATGCTCACAGGCACCATGCAGGTCGGCCCGAGGCCGTCATGGAACTCGATCCACGTCCTGCTTTTCGCGCTGCTCGTGGCGGGGCCGTGGATGCTGCATCATGCGTTGCTGCTCGTGGTCTCCTTGGCCACACCGGTGGCGTTGGCGGTGATGATCGTGACCGGACAGAACCGCGGCCCGCACACGCCGCCGCAGCTCGCGCAGCGGATGGTCATCGCGGTGAGCTCGACCTGGATCTGCGCGTTGGTCGGCGCGGCGCTGGTGGTCCACCGGGAGCGCGAACGTCGCCGCCTTCGCACGCTCACCGAGCAACTGGTCTCGGCACGCTCTCAGTTGCGCGAGCTCGGCTCGTACACGCTCGAACGTCAGCTCGGCAGCGGCGGGATGGGCGAGGTGTGGCAGGCCGCGCATCGGGTCCTCGCCCGTCCTGCGGCCATCAAGCTGGTCAGCGCGAAGTTCCTGCTCGAACAGGCCGGCAATCCCCAGAACGTCGAGCGCTTCCTCGCCCGCTTCCTCCAAGAAGCCAAGGTGACCGCCCGACTCACGTCGCCCCACACCGTGCAGGTCTACGACTACGGCCGGACCGACGACGGCCAGCTGTACTACGTGATGGAGCTCTTGCACGGGGCCGATCTCGCGCAGGTCGTGAAACTCCTCGGGCCGCAACCTCCCGGTCTCGTCATCCATTGGTTGCGCCAGCTCTGCGATTCGTTGGCGGAGGCCCACTCGCTCGGGCTTGTCCATCGGGACATCAAGCCCGCGAACCTGTTCTTATGCCGCCAAGGCGCGCGACAAGAAGTGGTGAAACTGCTCGATTTCGGGCTGGCGATCAACGGCCGCTGCGGCACCGGGAAGGAAGACGACCTCGACGACCTCGGCACGATCACGGGCTCGCCCCACTTCATGGCGCCGGAGCAGATCCGCGATGACGCGGAGGTCGACGGGCGCGCGGACCTCTACGCGGTCGGTTGCCTGGCTTGGTTCCTCCTCACGGGCCGCAATGTCTTCGACGGCGCAGGCCACGAAGAAGTCGTGAAGGCGCACCTCGACCGCGAGCCGGAGCCGCTGGATTCGGTCGCCGCGTCGGCCTTGCCGCCCGGTCTTGTCGGGATCATCCACGGCCTGCTCGCGAAGGATCCTGCGCGACGTCCGCAGAGCGCCGACGAGCTGGCGACGGCGCTCGAAGCGTTGGGGACGACCGCGCCGACCGGCCATATCCTCACGCCCGCACTGCTCGGGAACGATGCGGACTACTCGGCCGAGCAGACCCTCGTGATGGTGAAACCGCGGGGCCCGGCCGTCTGACCGGTTCCGACGACCGGCTCACCAATGGTCGCGGTCCGGGAAATCCCGCCTGTACCGCCGCAGGAGCCCCGCCGGGTCGTTGGGCAACAGGTAGAGCTTCTGCCGGACCCGCTTGGTCTCGCCGGCTTCCAGGCCGCCGATCAGCGGATCGCTGTGCAAGCAGACATAGACCCCCTCGAACAACTCGTGGGTGCGATCGCTCGCGGTCGCGAGCATCCACTTGCCATCGGCCGAGATGCAACCGATGAGGCCGTTGGCGACGCGGTCGGTGGCGACAGGTCGCGGATTGGCGTCGGCATCGCGCGTCCAGGGCGGGAGAAAGACCTGGCCGCCGCGATACAACGCCTCGGAGGTGCGGCCGAGGCGGTCCAACGTCGTCAGACCGTTGGTGGTGAACACGAAGCTGCGACCGATGTAGTCGGATTGGACGCGTCCGGTGAAACTCGCGACGCGGATACAAGCCGGTTGGAACCACTGCAGGTCGACACGAGTGCTGCCCGGGTTCCGGATCGTGAACGTGAGATCCAATTCGTCCGCGCCGGCCCGGATCTCGTGGAGCACCTCGATGTCCGGTTCGACGACGGTGCGGAAGCGGAGCCCGCTGCGATCCGGAGCGCCTTCGATCAAGGTGGTGCGGTGGGGGATCTTGCTCTTGCCCCAGTCTTGGCGGTTCGCGCCGGGACGCAGGAACGCCTCGAGATACAACACTTCCAACTTCCCTCCCGGAAGGTCTGGATGAGCGACCGTCAGCAGGTTGTTGGTCCAGCCCACGGTGAACCGTCGCGGCGGCGCGGCGGTCACTACAGAGCACAAGAGAAATCCGATCAGGACGGAACAGCGTGATCTCATGGCGAGCAGGAAACGCAACCAATCTACAAGCTCCCCAGGTCCGTCCGCGAAGGCGAGCCTCGAAGCCTCGATGGACCACGAATGCTTCGCAACGCCAGCCACCTCACTGGGCAGCCCAATCGAGGGCTTCATGGACGATCGCCGGTGTGAGCACCGTCGGAAGCGCCCGGGGCGGTTTTGAGGGGTCGCGGGGATAGACCAGCACGAGGGGGACCCCGCGACGGCCGTGTTTCTGCAGTTCGGCGGCGATGGCCGGATCCGCATCGGTGAAATCCCCCATCAACGTCGCGACATTCTGCTCCTTCAGCTTGGCGATGGTCGACGAGACCTCGATCGACGTCGCCTTGTTGAACTTGCAGTTCGCGCAGTTGTCCGCCGTGAAATCGACGATGACCGGCCGGCCGGCCATGCGTGCCTGCGAGACGCTGGAGACGCTCCACACCTGCCAATCCACCTTGGGCTTCTTGGCGGCGAGCGGCGTCCGCCAATCCAGCTCACCTTCCAAGATCCCGAGATATCCACCGACAACCAGGGCCGACGCGACACCGAGAGCGACGCCCTTCCGTTCGGACCGCTGACCGAACTCGCCCCACACCCAGGCGGCCGCTGAAAGGACCACCAAGAAGAGCCCAAGCCACAGTACGCCCGACTGACCCAACCGCGTGGCGGTGAACCAGAAGATCCACACGGCGGTGGCCAGCATCGGGAATCCCATGGCGACCTTGAACCGCAGCATCCAGACGCCGGGTCTCGGCAACAATTTCAGCCACGACGGACGCCAGCAGAGCGCCACGAAGGGGGCTGCCAACCCGAGCCCGACCGTGAGGAAGATGGCTAGCAGGACGGGCGGAGGTTGGGTGAACGCGAACGCGACCGCCGTCGCCAAGAACGGCGCGGTGCAAGGAGTCGCCAACACGGCTGCAAGCACACCATTGAAGAACGCCCCGGCCGGACCTTCCTTGGCGGTGAGATCCCCCGCCGCGCCCATCGCGCCTCCCCCGAGCGTCACCTCGAAGACCCCGAACAGATTCAGCGCCACGAGCACCAGCAAGACGCACATCACGACGCGGAACTGGGGATTCTGGAACGCAGTGCTCCAGCCTGCGATGCCTCCGGCGGCCTGCACGGCCAATGCGACGCCCGCCAACACAAAGAACGAGCTGAGCACCCCGGCGCCATAGACGAGTCCCAGCTTCCGCACGTGCGCCGGGTTGTTGCCGGCTTGGCGCACGAACCCCAGGATCTTCAGCGCCAAGACCGGCAGCACGCACGGCATGATGTTGAGGATCAGCCCGCCCAAGAAGGCCGCACCGAGCATCGGGAGCAAGCTCGCCCACGAGAACGGATCCGTTTTTGCGACGGCCGCAGCAACCATCGCGTCGCTGACCGGGAGCGTGACCTCATAGGCCTTCGTGTCACCCGCCGCCGATCGCGCGACGAGCACCCCGCTGACGCTCATCGGCCAACCGGCATCGGTCTTCGTCACGGTCTTGCGCAGCCGGAACTTGCCACCGCGGTCGGGAACTGATTCCGACTTGGCGCCCATCTCGATGGTCTTGCTCTCGTACGGGAAGAAGTCGACGGACTTGGCGTCCGTCGCCCATTCAAAAAGCAACGCCCGCTGCTCGCCGACCGCTTCTCCCTCCCACGATACCGTGGCCCCGGGATTGGTTCCCACGACCGGCAAGCGCTGACGCCCTGTCATGATCAACTGAGCGTCGCCTGAGGCGTGGGGCTGACCTCCGATCACCAGTGGGATCACGAGGTTGGTCTTGCCCGGGACGCATTCGGTCTCGCATTCAAGCCATGAGACACGAGACTTGAGTTCCAACGGACCTGTCGCGACACCGGATCCGACCGTGAGCGGCACCAAGAGCAGGACCGTCCCGTCGAAGACGTGCGTGTCACCGGCCGGGTCCGTGTGCTTTTCGGGCACCGGCCATGCGATTTCTCCAGCGGTGATGCCGGCTGGAAGGGTCCACTCGATCTTCGTCCGGGTCCCGGGACCGCCCGGTTCGCTCGGATTCCTCCAATACGTGTGCCAACCGGTCGGCATCCGCAACTCCACAGCTGCCGTCACGACCTGCCCCGGTTGCACGGAGTCTTGGTCGAGGAGCAGTCGAGCTTGGGTCCTCGCTTGCCCGAAGGCGATTGAAGGTAGAAGCAGGAGCAACCCCGCCGCGAATCTGATAGTTCTCGATAGCAAAGCGTCCATAAATCTCTCCGGATCCCGTTGATCCTGAATAGTCCGACGAACCTCCGCTTCCTTACGCTGAAAAGCAAACAGGCGCAGCGGAAGCTGCGCCTGTTCGTCGTATCAAACCAACTAGCCGACCATCACTTACGGAAGCGGCGATAACCGGCGAACGCCAACCAACCGAACCCAGCCACACCAGCCAGCGCATAGGTTCCCGGCTCGGGGACAGCATTCACAGAAGCCGTGAAATTCGCCTTGATCGGGCCAAGGTTGTTCAGCTGCCAAGTGCCGGACTCCTTCGTCCAATAATCGTTCAAGCTCGAACCGACGGTGGGCTCAGCGTTAGGGGCCAAAAGGCCGGCCACATTAGCCCCGCCCGCGCCCAAAAATTGGAGCGTATAGGTGAAGGTCGTGGCGATTTTCGGCTGGTTGAAGGTGATGTTGACGATTGCGCCGCCCAACTTGATGTCGAGAGTATCACTCTGGTACTGAAGAGTCTTCGGAGATCCGGAAGGACCATCGTTATCGTAGAAACGAATGGTCAAGCCCCCAGGAAGATTGTAGTTGGAGTAGTACTCGACAGAAAAACCCGTAAGCTTCCGAGTACCCGGGAGGCCAAAGAGGGAAATCTGGTCTCCGAACTCAGCAGCGTCCGCCGACACCACCAGCGCATCCGCGGAGCGACCGACCTCATAGGCATTGCCGGCGGCGTACACCGAACCGCACGCCAGAACTGAAAGCGCACCGAGGACAGCGATGTTGGAAGTAAATTTCATTTTCCTATCGGAATTAAGGGTTTCAGCACTCAACCAGAGCCCTTACCGGGCGTAAACTTGTGCTCATTAAGCGAAGTCGGCAGCGTCGGGTCAAGTCATTAATTGTGTTTGATCCGTTTCCACCTTTGTCGCGGGCTATCCAGCCGGGTTTCGAACGAAGACACCGGGCGCGCCAGACGGGAAAAAGCCGCGTTTTCCATCGCTCTCGTCGTTCTGCCCGACCCTGGCAATCCCGTCCACATCCCCTCTAGATTGCCTGTGCAACCGATTTCCCGAGGCGACGGAACGTTCGCAGACTCTGATGGGACAGAAGTGCGGCCGCCCCCCAAGCCGAACCGTCGCCAAACCGGCAATCAAGGGCTTGGAACAGAACTATGCCGGCGGGGACCCATCCGAAGCGGTTCAACGAGAACTGGAACTCTCGGTCTTGGACCGTCGGTCAGCCCTCAAGCCATTGCACATCAAGTAAACAAGGTCGTCGACCGAAGGACCAAGGACCAATCCGCGCTGATCGGACCAGCCGTCCTTTAAACGGGGACATGCCCACAAACGGTCCGGACCGCTTGATCAACGGCTGGCGTCCAGAAGCTTGGACACAGTCAAGTCCAATGCTTGATTCGCAGCCACTTGTCCCGGATCACCTTCACCGCGGCGGCGCTGGAACGGGGCGCTTCGGACGACAGCGTGGACCAATGCGCTGAACTTGAAGCCGTCCTGCTCCATGGAACTCACGATGCGCTCCACCGCGGGCTTGTCGTAGTACTCCAGACCACGCCCTAGCGAATAGGTGAGCAGCTTCTCGGAGATGCAGCGCAGGAAATCGGGGCGTTTCGCGGTGGCCAGCACATGGTTGAGCTGGCGGTGGTCGGTGAACTTCTCGCCCGTGGCCAACTCGCCGGCGGGTTCGACCAGATCGGTGCCGTCCTTGTCACGATAGGCGCCGACGCCGTCGAAATGCTCGAAAGCGAATCCGATCGGGTCCATGCGCGCGTGGCAACTGGCGCACATCGCGTTGTCGCGGTGCTTCTCCAACCGCTGGCGCAGCGTGCCGGTGAGCTTCTCGCCGGCCTCGAGCGGCGGGACATCGGGCGGCGGCGGCGGCGGCGGCGTGGCGAGCAGGTTCTCGAGCACCCATTTGCCGCGCTTCACAGGCGAGGTGCGCGCGGGGTTGGACGTGATCGTGAGGATGCTGCCCTGCGTGAGCAGTCCCTGCCGCGGCGTGCCGGCGAGCGAGACCTTGCGGAAGTCGTCGCCGGTGACGCCGGGCAACCCGTAGTGCTTGGCGAGCCGCTCGTTCACGAACGTGTAGTCCGCGACGAGGAAATCCGTCACCGGGCGGTCCTCCGACAGGATGTGGGAAAAGAACTGCTCGGTCTCCGTGCGCATGTCGCCGCGGAGTTCTTCGGTGAAGGACGGGAACTTGTCGCGGTCGGGATCGACCGCGCCGAGCCGGCGGAGCTGGAGCCATTGGCCGGCGAAGTTCTCGGTGAGCGCACGGGCTTTCGGGTCGCGCAGCATGCGCCGGAGCTGGATATCGAGCTGCTTGCGGAGCTTGCCGACGTCGGCGAGCGCCGAGAGCTCACCGTCCGGCATCGTGCTCCACAGGAAGTAGGACAACCGGGCCGCGAGCGAGTGTTCGTCGATGTCGCGGACGACCGAGGGGTTGTCCGGATCGGACTGGAGCTCGCCGCGGAACAGGAAGTGCGGCGACACGAGCACGGCGACCAGCGCGTGCTTCACGCCGGCCTCGAAGTTGTCCCCGTTGGCGCGGGCCTCCTCATAGAGCTTCATCAGCCGGTCGGTCTCGCCTTTGCTGACGGGCCGGCGCCAAGCCTTGCGGGTGAATTTTCCCACCAGCTCGCGGGCGACCGCCGCGTCGTCCTTGCCCCCGTGTGGCCTGGTGAAGATCCGCTTGTGCGTCTCAGGCAGCGCGGCCTCGACGCCGAGCGGCCCGGCGACCTCGATATGCAGGCAGTAGAAGTTACGGTCCTCGATGACCTGCTCCTTCTTGGGCGGCTTGCCCTCGCGCTTCGTCTCGACGGTCTTGACATTGTAGAAGTCGTTGAGGAAGGCGACCGAGACGCGTTGGCGTCCCGCGGCGGCGACCTCCACCTCGGCGGCGTAGACGGCCGGTTCACGGACTTTCGCCTTCACGTCGAACTGTTGGACGTCCTTGCCGCCGAGCCTCAAGGCCATGCGGACGGGATCGCTGCCGGCCTTCTCCTCGTAGGCCTTCGCGCGGAGCGCGTAGCGGCCCGGTCGCGGGAAGTTGGCCTCGACCGAGATCTCGCCGTTCGACGCGAGGCCTCGGACCGGCCCGATGTCGGCGCCGCCCTCCATCTGCTGCGGACCGAAGCGCTTCTCGGGCGCGGGGCGCGGGCCGGTCACGATGGCGTCGTCCATGATCCGTTCGGCGGCTTTCAGGTACTTCTCGAACAGGACCGGCGGGAGCGAGAGCACGTCGCCGATGTTGTCGAAGCCGTAGCCGACGTCGTCCTGCGGGAAATCTTCGGCCGGCTTGAAATCGACGCCCACGAGGTCGCGGACGGTGTTGTCGTACTCGACGCGGTTCAGCCGGCGCAGCGTGACGCGGCCGGGATCGGGGTTCGCCGGATCGACCGGGAAAAGCGTCTTGCCGATCCACGCGACCATCGACTCGCGCTCGGCGAGCGTCGGCTGGGTCTTCTTCTTCGGCGGCATCTCGCCGGAC
The DNA here is from genome assembly GCA_038226425.1 of Verrucomicrobiota bacterium. Taxonomy (GTDB): domain Bacteria; phylum Verrucomicrobiota; class Verrucomicrobiia; order Limisphaerales; family UBA9464; genus CAIVQB01. The sequence continues at coordinate 29,864 of JBBRQL010000013.1, read as the reverse complement.
TCGACGTTGTGGAGCACGTGCTCCCAAGCGCGGCGGTCCTTGAGCACGGCGTTGAGATTGGTGAACGCATCGAGCGAGAAGTCGCCCTTGGTCGCACCGTCCCCGTGACAATCCCAGCAATAGCGGTTCAGCAGGGGTAGTACCTCCTTGTGGAACTGCGCCTCCGACTTGACGAGATCCGCCCGGGGACGCTTGAGCGCCGACGTCCCGCTGCCCGGTCGGCGGACGGATGCGAACCAACCACTTGCGGCGGCGGCCACCACGAGCAGCGAAAGGACGAGGATCTGGCGACGCATGACATGGTACTGACGCGATCGGCGCGCCACGTATTGCATCGAATCTCCGGAACACATGCCGGCAAGTCAACCGGGGGTGCGATTAGCCCTGGGTCTTCGCCACCGAGGGGGGATCCGAAGTCCGGAAGGTTCGCCTCGCGATGACCAGCGCGCCCAACATCAGCGCGGACGACACCAAGAACGGCGCGCCCGGCAGGTGCAGCGGCGTCCCCGGGGCGATGAAGTACGCGAACAACTGGGTGGAGGCGAGCGGCGCGACGATCTGGCCGAGACTGGCCAGGCCGGCCAGCGAACCTTGCACCGCGCCTTGCTCGTCGGCCGGTGCGCTGCGGGAGATCAGCCCCTGCAAGGCCGGGCCGCCGATGCCGCCGAGGCAGGCGAAACCGAGCACCGGGAAAAGCATCCAGCCTTCGGTCGCGGCCGCGTAGCCGATGTAGCTGACCGCGCCGATGGTGAACCCGACCAGGACGGACCGGGTTTCGCCCAGCTTCGGGACGACCATGCGCGCGAGCCCGCCTTGCACGACCGCGGACATCAGCCCGACGAACGCGAGCGACAGGCCGATCTGCTGCGGCGTCCACGAGTAGCGGTGGCCCGTGTAGAGCGCCCAGATGCTGTGGAGCATGAACTGCGCGACGTTGGACAAGAACAGCGCCGCCGCCAGCCGTGCCACCACCGGATAGCGTCCAAGCGCGACCAAAGAACCTACCGGGTTCGATCGGCTCCAGGAGAACGGTCGGCGGATCCCGGGCGGGAGAGACTCCGGGAGCACGAAGAAGCCGTACAGCCAGTTCGCCAACGTCACCGCGGCGGCGAAGTAGAACGGGATCCGCAAGTGGTTCGCGGTCAACCATTCCGCCCAGGAGGCGGGCAGGTGCGCGACCAGTTGCGGATGCGGAACGCCCAGCCAACCGCCCAAGGCCGGGCCGAGGATGAACCCCACGCCGAACGCGGCACCGACCATGCCGAAGTTGGCAGCCCGTTTCTCGGGCGGGCTGATGTCGGCGATGTAGGCCGTGGCGACGGAGATGCTCGCGCCGCTGAGGCCGTTGACCAACCGGCCGAGGAAGAACCACGGCAGGGTCGGCGCGAACGCCATCATCAGGTAATCCACCGACGATCCGAACAGCGAGACCAGGATCACCGGACGGCGCCCGAAGCGGTCCGAGACGCTCCCGAGCACCGGGGCCATCAAGAACTGCATCGCCGCGTAGGAAAGCGTGAGCAGCCCGACCTTCTGCGCCGCCGCCGGGACGTTCCCTCCATCCATCTGCTCGATCAGCTTCGGGAGGATCGGGATGAGCAGCCCGAACCCGACGATCTCGAGCAACAGCGTGATGAAGATGAAGCCGAGGGCGGGTTTGCGTTCTTTCATGTCCGGAGGTCCCTCGCCGGTCCAAGCTCCGACGGGATGCGCGCGCCAAGTCCGGCCGCCCTTGAAAGCGGAACGGCGGCCCGTTCTGGAGCCGCCGTCCGCCTGCAAAAAACCGTGGCCCGGCTATCAGAGCCCCTTGGCGATGATGAGCTTGAGCAGGTCGCCGACGCGGTTGCTGTAGCCCCACTCGTTGTCGTACCAGCTCACGAGCTTGAAGAAGCGGCTGTTGAGGCCGACACCGGAGCCGGCGTCGTAGATGGAGCTGTGCTTGTCGTGGATGAAGTCGGAGCTGACGACCTCGTCGCCGGTGTAGTCGAGGATGCCCTTGAGGTAGGTCTCGCTGGCCTTCTTCATCGCGGCGTTGATCTCGGCGAGCGAGGTCTCCTTCACCGTGCGGACGGTGAGGTCGACGACGGAGACGGTCGGCACCGGCACGCGGAAGGCGACGCCGGTGAGCTTGCCCTTGACCTCGGGGCAGACGAGCGCCGTGGCCTTGGCCGCGCCGGTGGTGCTGGGGATGACGTTCTGCGCCGCGGTGCGGCCGCCCTTCCAGTCCTTCTTGCTCGGGCCGTCCACCGTCTTCTGCGTCGCGGTGTAGGCGTGGACGGTCGTCATGAGGCCTTCCTCGATGCCGAAGCCTTCCTTGAGCAGCACGTGGACGATCGGCGCGAGGCAGTTCGTGGTGCAGCTCGCGTTGGAGATGACGTGGTGGTTCGCGGCCTCGTACTTCTCGTGGTTCACGCCCATCACGATGGTGATGTCCTCGTTCTTGGCGGGTGCGGAGATGATGACCTTCTTGGCGCCGGCGACGATGTGGCCGTAAGCGCTCTTCGGGTTGGTCTTGTCGGCGTCGGTGAAGAGGCCGGTGGACTCGATTACGATGTCCACCCCGAACTGCTTCCACGGGAGCTCGGCCGGGCTCCTCGCGCTCACGACGTGGATGTCCTGGCCGTTGACCACGAGCACGTCGTCCTCAGCCTTGTCCGGGCTCGACTTCTTGCTGCTGACCGTGCCGGAGAACCGGCCTTGGGTGGAATCGTATTTGAGGAGGTAGGCGAGGTTGTCCGCGGGGACGATGTCGCCGACGGCGACGACCTGGATGTCCTTGCCGACGAGGCCTTGCTCGACCATCGCGCGGAAAACGAGGCGGCCGATGCGGCCGAAACCATTGATTGCAACTTTCACCATAAGGATTCGATTTCGATAATCAGTTCAGGGTCAAAACGACGGGCGACCAGCCTATCGGCGGGCAAAGCAGGGTCAACGGGGGATTTTCGACGGAAGCGGTCGTGGTGCCGTGGCCGCCAAGCCGATGCGCCAAGCCCGGGCCTGCCGGCAGATTAACGAGGGACAGGACGACGAAGCCCTCGGCGCTCGCGGCACCGAGGGCTTCGGGACCGGGGAAGGTCAGCGGCCGGCCGCCCAGCCGCGCACGAAACCGATGCACTGGGCGATCTCAGGCACCGAGTTGTCCCAGTTGTACTCGTACTCGACGCTGATGTTCCCGACGAAGCCTTGGCGCTTCAGCTCGGCGAGCACGCCGGACATGTCGGTGCCGCCCGCGCCGAACGGCACGTCGTGCTGGCCGGTGCCGAGCGCGGGGCGCTCCTTGCCGTGCATCGAGATGATGTGGCCTTCGAGGATCTTCAGGCAATCGACCGGCTTGAGGCCGCTCGTCTGCCAGTGGCCGATGTCGGCGCAGGAGCCGATGCGCGGGTCGCGGCCCTTCACCAGCGAGAGGATGTAGTTCGGGTCCCAGACCTTGTAGGCCGGGTTCTTCGGCTGGACCGGGTGGTTGTGGTAGCCCACGCGCACGTCGAACTCCTTCACAAGCTTCTCGATGGTGTCGATGGATTCGGTGGATTCGGTGGTGATCCCGTAGAGCTCCATCTTCTTGGCGAATTCGAAGATCTTGCGCGCGCCGGCCTCGTCCTTGGGGATGCCGACGACCCCGTAGTTCACGGCGCGGATGCCGTGTTTCGCGAGCTTGGCCTTCACAGTGGCGATGACGTCGTCGCCCGCGTTGTGGTCCCATTTCACGGCGCGCTGGTCGGGGCTGAGCGCTTGGCCCGGGTAGAACTCGATCACTTTGCTGCCGGTCAGCTCGGTCTTCTCGATCGCCTCGAACAAGGTGAAGCGGTTGAAGCTGTAGGCCTGGCAGCCGATGGCGAAACCGCCGATGCGGCTCTCGGCCGGGATCGGCGCGGCGTTGAGCGCCAGCGCCGCCAGTGCGGCGACGGCGAGCAGGGCGGGACGGAAGTACGAAGGGATTTTCATGGAGCGGTGGAAGTGCGCGCGAACCGACGCCCGGGGGCAAGACGGAATTCGTCGAAAATCCGGCCGTCCGCCGCCGCCTCAGCCGCCGGGTCGACGTAGGGCGGCTTGCCAACCGGCCCGCGAGACATCGGCGATCTCGCGCATCAGGGCGTAGCGCTTCTCGTAAAGGCTCCGCTTCTTCGTCTTGATCTCTTCGCGGCTCTTCTCGACGTGGCGCAGAGGCAGGTCGAAGCAGCCGTCGACCGGCGCTCGTTGGCCGCCCGATTCGGTCCAGAGCCCGTCATAAGAGGCCTCGATCGACTTCCGGTTCTGGAAGTGCTGGTAGATCGTCTCGTCGTCGGCGACCGCTCGGAGGCTCGTCGCGCCGACCCACTCGGCGAGCTGCTGAGCGAGGAACAGCGCGAACGCCTTGGGGCGGAGGCCGAACATGTCCTTGGTCAGGTCGCGGATCAGGTCCGGCTGGTCCGGCTCGTTCCCGCCTTGCAAGCCTCCGATGAACAACCCGCGCTCGCCGGCGGTCGCTCCGGTGACGACGCACGTCACGGTGTAGGCGAGCTTGTCGCCCGGGGACAGATAGATGCCGATGATGAACTCGCCTTCCTTCTCGTAGCGGTCGTTGTTCTCCAGCCGGATCGTCACGGACCGTCCTTCGTCGAGCGGGAACGTCGCGAGGTGCAGTCCTCCGGGCCGGTAGATGGCATCGATGGTCGCCGCGGGCAACGTCCGGTCGATGTAGCCGTAGTGCTGCTTCAGTGCTGCCAAACGGGCCGGCACGCGATGGCGTCGCGTGAGGTAAGGACGCTGCAGCTTGGCGAAGACGCGGGGCCGCGCCGCGGTGGCGACGCGCAAGTTCGGCGTGTCGAGGAAGCGGAACCACTCGGCGGTCCACGGCAGGTAGAGCACGCTCCGGCCGACGTGCTTCCAGCGGCGGATCGCGGTCTGGTGGCCGGATCCGGGATAGAGCACCGGAGCAAGCTGGAGGATCTGGCGCAGGACGTTCATCGGCAGCGGTCCTCCCGGAGGGACGGAATCGCTGGCGCTCGGTTCAGATGTTCCATGTCGGTCCGGCCGAGCTTGGCGGCTTGCCGTCCTCCCGGCCAGCTTTCGCGTTCAGCGGAGACGGTCCTTCGCCCCGGGCAGAGCGGATTCCCGGAGCTTCGCGTATCTCAGGAACGTCATCAGCGCGGACATCCAGGCGATGACGAACCCCTGCCAACCGTCAAGGAACCCGAGCCGGACGATATAACCACGGAAGAATCGCCAAGGTGGGCGCACCACCAACCCGGCGAGGCTCGGACGCCTCCCGGCGCGGCGGGCTTCGCGCACGAAGATGTCGCTGTACGACCTAGCTTTCGCGAGATGGTGGTCGATGTCGTCGTAGCTGTAGTGCTGGAGATCGGAGCGCAGCGCGCCGACGGGACCGTCCACTTCGAGGCGGTCGTGCGGGTCCTCGCCCACCCAACGTCCTTGCCCGCGCCGCCACAACCGCGTCTTGCGGTCCGGATACCAGTCGCCGTGCCGGATCCAGCGGCCGGCATAGAAGGACAACCGCGGCATCGAATAGCCCGCGCACTTCGCGGCCTCGGCCGGGTCGGCGAGGATGCGCGCGATCTCGTCGCGGAGCGCGGGCGTCACCACTTCGTCGGCGTCGATGCCGAGCAGCCACGGTTGGGTCGCCTTGTCCGCGGCGGAGTTCTTCTGCGCGATGTGGCCGCGCCACGGCTCGCGGAACACACGGGCGCCATGGCTTCGGCAGAGCTCCTCGGTGCCGTCGTCGACATCCTCGTTGAGCACGACAGCCACCTCCGCCGCCCAACCGGCGACGCTGGCAAGCGTCCGTCCGATGCGCCGGGCTTCGGCGCCGGCGATGATGCAGACGGAGATGGGCAGCGGTGTCATGGACGGTGCGGACCTCGGGGGCACGGTGAGGTCGACCGTAGGAGGCCGCGGACCGATGCCGCAAGCCGGGGCTGCGTTGACAGGCCGGAAACGGTTCCCGCAGGCTCCGCGCACATGACCGCCACCATCGCGCCCGAGATCCGCCCGTTGCGCGGCGTCGCTTTGCTCCGCGCGCTGCAGGCCGTGCTGCCGCTCGGCCGCAAGTATCATCCGTTGCTCGCGCTCCTCAACGGACGCCGTGGTCTCGCGGCGTTGCCGTTCGCGGGCCGCGCGCTGGTGCATCCGCTGGCCTGGGGCAAATCCGCCACCGGTCTGCTGCTGGCGGGCGAGGCGTACGTGCCCGAGGTGAAGCTGCTCCCGGCGTTGTTACGGCCGCTCACGGGCGGCTCGCTCGTCGATGTCGGCGCGAACATCGGGATCTATCCGCTGCTCTTCCGCGCCTCGTCTTCGTTGCCCGTCATCGCTTACGAACCGCAACCGCTGCTCTTCCGCCTGCTCGAGCTCTGCGTCGCGCACAACCGCCTCGCCGATGTCTCGTGCCGTCCGCTGGCCTGCGGCGACACGCGCGGGAAAGTGCCGTTCAGCATCGGTCTCAACGGCGAGATCGCCACGGGGGACGCGGCGCGGAACGTCACGACGCTCGACGCCTTCGACCTGGAGCGCGCCATCCACGACACGCACGCCGCGCAAAGCGTCGTGGACGTGCCGCTCACCACGCTCGACGACGATCTCGGCGACACGCCGGTCGCGTTCCTCAAGATCGATTGCGAAGGCTTCGAGCACCGGATCCTGCGCGGCGCCGCCCGCTTGCTGGAACGGCAGCGGCCGGTGCTCTTCATCGAGGTGCATCCGCTGGGGCTGGAGAAGTTCGGCAGCTCGGCGCGCGCGGTGGTCGACCTGCTCGCGCCGCTGTACGCGCTCGAAGGCTGGGACTTCAGCGAGAACCGCTTCGCATCGAAGCTCGTCCGCAGCCTGCGGAAGCATCGGCCGACGGCCGGGCGGAAGTTCGCGACGATGGAGGAATTCTTGGCGGCAGCCCAGGACGAGCCGCGGCCGTCGCAGCTTTATCTCGTGGCACGGCCGCGGTGAGTCGCGCAGGGCGGACAGGGTAGCTGCCGATGTCCGTCGGTGGCAGACCTCGTGCGATGCAGCATCGCGCCGGACTCACGTCCGGCGCTACCGGTCATCGGGTCGGCGCTAGGCCTCAGCCTTTCCGCGCGGTCACGATCAGCGACCGGCTGAAGAGCAAGGCCCCCGAGTTCATGTGCTTGAGCACCTCGGCGCATTCGCGCGGATCGGCGTCGGGTTCGTCCCGCATCGAGGTCCGCGACCAGATCCGGCCGAGGAGCACGAAGGGCAGCAGGAACGGGATGAGCGCCTTGCGCTTCCATTTGTCGCCGTCGACGCGCTCGACGCGTGCCCCGTGCAGCATGAGGTGGTAGCGCATCTGCAGATAGGTGAGCGGCGCGATGTGCCCGCGGTCCTTGAGCTCGCCCGGCGCGATCTGGCGGCACATCCAGGGGCCGTACTGGTAGTAGAAGCCGGTGCAGAGGAACTTCAGCCGCGAGAAGACGTTCTGGATGTTCGGCGTCGAGACCACCACGCGGCCGCCGGGCTTGATGATCCGGCACAGCTCGCCGATGAGCGCCTGCGGGTCGAGCACGTGCTCGACGCCTTCGAGGCAGAGCACCGTGTCGAACTCGCCGTCCGCGAACGGCAGCCGGGTGTTCAGGTCGGCGACGACGTAGTCGGGATGCTCGCGGTTGATGTCGGCGCGGACGGTGTCGTAGCCCAGCTCGCGGAGTTTCGCGCTGAGCAGGCCGTTGCCCGCCGGGATGTCGAGGATGCGCTGCCTCGCCGGGCCTTGGCGGACGATGTCGGACACCAGCCGCATGTAGCCGGTGAAGTTCGCGACGTGGGAGTAGTCGGCGGAGAGCATGGGGGGAATTGTCGCCGGATCAAGCGGGCGGAAACCGGAGAGGCCGTGCGGCCCGCTTCACGCGCGCCTCCAATTCCGCAAGGACGTCGATCTCCGATTTGAACGGCGCCAACTCTCTCAGTTCGCGGCGGACCAGCGCGAGGTCCAGCCGTCCCTGTTGTCGTTCCAAGACATCCTCCACATCGAGCCAATCATGCGGGCGGGCGGCGTAGGACTTGTGGACGAGCAGGTCCTCCGCGCCACAAGTCCGCAGCTCGTGGCCTTCCGGGCTGCGCCACAGGGAGCTGCGCGTGATGCTCCGCTCTTCGAACGGGATGGCACCCAGCGACAGGTCCACGGCGACCCCGCACTCGTCCGCGAGCAGCAGCACCCGGTTGACCAGGACGAACTCGCGGCTGTAGCCGTCGCGCAGGCGGTAGCGCGTCAGCAACCGGTCCAGGAAACGCTCCTCGCCGCCGAAACCGGTGAGCAAGGTGAGATCCACATCCTTGGTCGCGCGCGGGCGGCCCCAGCGATGGACCGCGATCCCGCCGATGATGCAGGACCGCCAGTGCTCGGCCTCGCAAAAGGCCTGGATGCGGAGGGCTGCTTCGTAGAGCGGGTTCATCAAGCACCACGCATCGAGGTGTCCAAGGCACGGCGATGTTCCAGACAACCCTCTTCAGCCCAGGGACTCCGCCAACCGGCGCTGTCGAACGGCAGGCCTTGGGCCTCGGTCCAAGCGGATAGCTCCGTCAGGTCCCGGAGCGACTGGCGGCGGTCGGCTTCGTTGACCTCCGCCGCCAGCCGCCAAGCGTCGGCCCAACGTCGCAGGTCTTCCTTGCTGTCCACCGTGCCTGTCATGGCGCCAAGTTAACCGCCGCACGGGGTCCCGGCGAGTGGAAACCCGGTCGTCACACCAGCGGAGGCATCTTCTCCACCCGCACGACCACGGTGCCGGCGAGCTTGTCGTGCCACGTCTGGCGTTCGGCATCCCAGGCGCACCAGAAGAACCCGAGGCCGCCCACGATGCCGCTGAAGATCGACCCCAGGGCGCGGACGATCGCGCACGGGAAGTCGATCCGCCGCCCGTCCAGGCGCACGACTCTCAGGCCGAGCACCAGACCGCCCAGCGTCGTCGCGCGCCAGACATGAAACCCGACGAAGTACGCCATGAAGAGCACGAACTTCACCCGGTCGCTTTCGGAGAACCGTCCAAGGAGCGGTCCATGGATCAAGAACGCGAGCACCACTTGGTCGAGGAAGCCCGCGGCCAACCGCCGACCGAGCCCGGCCCTCGGCGATGTCAGAAGGTCTTGACCGCCGGCCGAACGCGGCGGTGCAGGGCGGAAGGCCGCCGAGGCCGCAGGCTTCGGCTCGCCACCACCGGGTGCGCCCGTTGCGGACGCCGCCGCAGCGAAACCGAGACCGATGTTCTCCGCCGGGGCTGGGGAGTCGGAAGCAGGCGCCATCGAGGCCACGACGACCGTTGGCGTTGCGGGCGAAGGGTCGGTCATCGGCATCGGCTCAGGCGTCACCGCCGCGCGGGTCCAGCCTGCGGATGCCATCGCTGGCGCCACCTGGACCGGAGTCGGAGCCGGGGCGCGTTCCTTGCGGAAACCGGCGGCGAGCGCGAGCAAGGCCGCACCGAGGCCCCAGAGAGTGAGGACCATCCAAACGACGATGCCCACGAACGGGATCAGGTAGAACAACGAGAGCACGACGCCACCGATCAGCAGGAGCGCGGGCACGACGAGCTCGGCCTTGAACTGGCGGCTGAGCGCGCGGCCCAGATGGAGCAGCACCGCCGCTTTGCCGAACAACGTGGCGACGAGCAGGGTCGCCCCCACGAACGGCAGCACCACCCAGCCGGCGATGGTCACGAACAGGATGAGCGACACGAACGCCGCCAGCGGCAGCGCGACCAGCCCCATCAGGAACGACGTGGCGCCGCGGTTCTCCAGCGCCTCGGCGGTGGCTCCCACCGGTTTGGGGAACACCGCTGCCAGAACGATGTAACCGAGCAGGAACATGCCCGCGGCCACCCAGACCCAGCCGACCGACAACGCCAGAGGTCGCCCCTTCAGGACGCATCCGCGGAAGGTCTGCCCGACCCAGTCCGGGATCTTGAAATCTCCCATCTCCCCGAGCTTCACCGGCACGACCTCGCCTCCGACCTTCGCGCTCGGCGACACGTCGACTCCGCCGAGGACGCCGACCGCTTTGCCTTCCACCACGGCGCCCGGGCCGATCGTCAAACCCTTGCCCACGTTCACCGCGTCGCCCGTGACCTTACCGTTCACGCGGGCTTCACCGAGCACGACGACGAGGTTGCCATCGACCGTGCCGTCGACGATGGCGTCGCCGAGCACCACGACGAGATCGTGGACGGTCTCGTTGGTCTTCACGTGGATCGACTGGCCGATCAGGACGGTCGGCTCGTGGTTGCCGCCGTGGCTTCCGGACCGGTGGAGGTCCGGATCGTCTTCGACGTCCTCGCCGCGTTCGAGCGCCGCTTCGGCCCGCCGGATCGCGGTCTCGCCCTTGGCGATCTCCGCGTCGACCTTCGCCTCGGCGCGGTCGGCTTTGGCCTGGGCCTTGGCGATGATCGACTCCGCGGTGTCCGCGGCGCGCAAGGGTGTCCGGATCGCCATCGCGGTCAGCAAGATCGCGAGGAGGATCCGTTCGAGGGTGTGTCTCATGTCAGGGAAAGGGATCAGGAAAAAGCTCAACGGAAGTCGCCGGCGAGCCGCCAGCAAGCGGTGCCAAGGCCCACGCAGGAGCACCAGAGGAACGCCAGAGCGCCGCAGACCGAGGCGATCACCCAGAGATGGGCGGAGCGCAGGACCATCACCATCGCGCTGCCCAAGGTCGACAGCACATCCACGGCGGTGGAGACGGTCCGGACGCCTTCGGTCTGCGCGAGCGACTGCTTCGCGTTGGTCAGGCTGACCGCATCGGCGTGCGGAGCCAGGAACCACACCGCCGCGCCTACGAGGCCGGCGAACAGGGCGAGCGACAGCAGTTGGAAGTGGCGCGGCCAATCCAGCCATGGGCGCTGGTGCCAAGCGGACGCCTTCTGCCGTGTCAACGCGGCCAGCACCCGCGGAACGAGCGTGGCCGGAGCGCGGCGTGCCGGGAGCTGCCGGAGAGCCTGGTCTGCCCAGGCGGCGAGCGGATCTTTCGGGTCAGGTTTCATGGCGGGGGAGAGCTTGGACGACCATCGGCACCGGCGCACACCCCGAAGAGAGGCGGTCACGCCGTACGGCGCGCACCGCATGGCCGGCTTGTGCCGTCCGCGTGCTCTGTGGGTGTCCGTTTCCATCGGTCGTCATGGGCTCTGTTCTGTTTCCTCAAACACCCACGGAGTCGCGGGCGGGTTGCAGTTTTTTTCGGAGCGCCTCGCGGGCGCGGAAGATGTCGGTCTTGACCTTGCCCAGCGAAATGCCGAGGTGGGTCGCGATATCGGCGTAGTCCATGTCCTCGAAGTGGTAGAGCACGAGCGCCACGCGCTGGTCCTTGGGCAGCTTGGGGATGGTCGCCTCCAGCAGCACGCGCTGGTCGCCGGTGAGCAAGGCCTGGTCGAGCGTCTCGGGCGCCGCGAAATCGAGTTCGCGCGCCTCGCCGTCGTCGTCCTCGCGGGCCAGGTCGCTGAACATCTTCCAGCGGGCGCGGTAGCGCTGGAGGTGGTTGAGGCAGAGATTCCGCGCGACCGTCTTCAGCCAGCCCCCGGCCGTCGTGCTGCCCGACAGGTCGTCCCAATGCTTCCACGCGCGGACGAACACCTCCTGCGACACGTCTTCGGCCTCGGCGTCGTTGCCGAGGAGCCGGACGGCCGTGGAGAAGACCATGTCCTGGTAGGCCAGGACGAAGCTCTCGAATTGGGCAGGGTCGCTCATGTCGTTCCGCCCGCAGGACGGGTGAAGCGTGCCGGAACCACCCGACGCGGGGCAGGATTGTTTCAGCGATTGTTTCAGCGAAGTTCGTCCGCCCGGATCTTCCGGCTCGCAATCCTTCCCGGAATCCTGATCTTCGGCGACACGGGCACGCGTCGCGCAAAGCAATACAGGTCGAGCAATAGGACCAAGAACAAGCCCGCCAGAAAAATCCATCGCCTTGTCCCCCGAACTCCTACGCCTGCTCCGCGAGACATCGCGGTCGTTCTACCTGACGCTGCGGGTGCTGCCTCCGGCCGTCCGGCCCCAGATCGGGCTCGCGTATCTGCTCGCGCGGGCGACGGACACCATCGCCGACTCGGAACTCGTCCCCGTCGAGGAACGGCTCGTCGCGCTCGCCGCGCTGCGCGGCCGCATCGTCGGCGAGCACCGGGATCCGCTCGATCTCTCGCGCTTGGCCGCTTCCCAGACCGGCAAAGGCTCGGACGGCGAGCGCCGTCTGCTCCAGCGCGTCGAAGCCGCCGTGGAGCTGCTCGCGCGGGCCGGATCGGCCGACCAAGCGTTGATCCGCGACGTGCTCGCCACGATCACCAGCGGGCAAGAACTCGACCTGCGGCGTTTCTGCGGCGTTTCCGGGGAGCCGGCGTCCGCCGTGCCGCCCGTCTTGGAGCCGGCCGCGCTTCCGACGCCCTGTGAAACCGCTCCGCCGACGATCGTGCCGACGATCGTGCCGACGCCCCCTTTCATCGTGCCGGCCCCCGCGCCGCCCGGTACGGTCACCGCGTTGGCGACCGAAGCGGAACTCGACGACTACACCTATCGCGTCGCCGGTTGTGTCGGCGAGTTCTGGACGAAGCTCACGAGGGCGCGGGTCTTCCCGGGGGCGGCGATCGACGACGCGCGCTTCCTGTCCGATGGCATCCGCTTCGGCAAAGGGCTGCAGCTGGTCAACATCCTGCGCGACCTGCCCAAGGACCTCCGCGCCGGACGCTGCTACATCCCTGCTTCGCTGCTCGCTCGGGCAGGCCTCGTCCCGCGAGACCTGCTCGATCCGGCGAACGGCCCGCGGCTGCGTCCCATCTACCTTGAGCTGCTCGATCGCGCGCAATCGGACCTCGAGGCCGGCTGGCGCTACACCAACACCATCCCGCGCGGACAGATCCGGATGCGCCTCGCCTGCGCCTGGCCCGTGCTCATCGGGGTCAAGACCATCGCCCGCCTCTGCACGGCGGACGTCCTCGACGCCCGGAAGCGGGTGAAGGTGTCGCGGTCCGAGGTCGAATGGCTGCTGGTGACATCGGTGATGAAGCTCCCGTTCCGCGGCGTGTGGGAACGGCAGTTCGCCGACCACAGCGGTTGAGGCTTCTTCGAACGCGCCCACCGCGGATCGTGCTATCCTCCGCCCGATGAACGTCCTCGTCAGCGGCGGTTCCGGGTTCGTCGGACGCGAGATCGTCCGGCAACTCGTCGCGGCCGGGCACCACGTGCGGGTGCTGTCGCGCGGGATCCGCCGCTTGGATCCTGCGGTCCGGTCCGTCCGAGGATCCGTGCTGGACCCGCAGTCGTTGCCGGAGGCTTGCGCGGGTTGCGATGCGGTGGTCCATCTCGTCGGCATCATCAGCGAGATCGGGGAACAGACCTTCGAGCGCGTCCACATCGACGGCACCCGGAACCTTTTGGCCGCGGCAAAGGCAGCCGGAGTCCGGCGCTTCATCCACATGAGCGCTTTGGGCACGCGCCCCGAGGCGGTCGCCCGCTACCACCGGACCAAATGGGCCGCCGAGGAATCCGTCCGCGCCAGCGGGCTCGATTGGACGATCTTCCGGCCGAGCTTGGTCTTCGGTCCCGGCGACCACTTCGTGGGCCTCTTCGCACGGATCAGCCGCTGGTCGCCCGTGCTGCCCGTGATGGGCGACGGCCAAGCCCTGCTCCAACCGGTCGCGGTGGACGAAGTCGCGCGCTGTTTCGCCGGCGCGTTGGCCGAGCCCCTGAGCATCGGCCTGACCTTCGACCTGTGCGGCAGCGAACGCCTGAGCTTCGACGCTGTTCTCGACGCTATCTTGGCGGCCATCGGCCGGCGCCGGATGAAGCTCCACATCCCGCTGCCGATCGCGCGCTTGCAGGCCGCAGTGATGGAAGCGGTCTTCCCGCGGGTCTTCCGAAGGCCGTCGCCGTTGAACCGCGACCAGTTGCTCATGCTTTCCGAGGACAACGTCGGCGACCCCGTCCCGGCGAGCCTGATGTTCCGATATCGACCGACCGGGTTCCGGGCCGGGATCGGGCGTCTTTTGGGATGAATCTGCGAAGATCCGCGTGAAGCAACGGCCTTTGTCGGCGATCGCAGGAAGAAAACCGTTGAACCGAAGGCGTCCCCGCCTAGTATCCGCCCGCCTTCAACGGCAAACCGGTCGGGGCGTAGCGTAGCTTGGTAGCGCGTCTGAATGGGGTTCAGAAGGTCGTGAGTTCAAATCTCACCGCCCCGACCATCTTCTTCCCATTTTCGCGGGGTCCTGCAATTTCCTTTAGTCACTCCTTTAGTCACAGGAAATCAGAGTGACGAGGCAGCCCGCGCAGGGAACCGGCACTTGGTGAGCGTCCCATTACATCTCTGCCTTCAGGAAAGCCAGTCGTGACCAGCGGTCAAGGAGAGTGACCGTCCGAGGATCTCCGGCACCGTCACGCGCCCGCCGGCCCGTTGCGGAACCGCCCGCGCCAGAATCATGAAGGAACGGTTGGCCCTTTGCGCCGTGGATTTCCGGAACGCGGAGCCGACCATGGGGATCTTGCCGAACCCGGTGACCTCGCGCCTGGCTTCCTCCCTGGATCGGCGGGTGAAGCTGGCGAGCAGGAAGAAATTCCCGTCCACGTCCATCCGGCGCTGGCCGGTGAACTTCGTGGTCTGCTCCTTCCCGTTCACGATGGAGCCGTCCTCGAGGTCGAAATCCACCTGCCAGCTCTCACCCAGAGCCGTCGCCCGGAGATGGAGCTGCAGCCCGACCGTCCGCCGCTCGATCTGCGTCACCAGGTCCTTCCCGGTCTGAGGTTCCCGGACGATCAGCGGGACCTCGACCACCTGCCCGGACGAGAAGACGGTCTGGCTCCCGGACAGGGTCTGCGCCTGCTGCCGCAGCTCGACGCTCGCCGAGCTGTCCGTGTCCAGGAGAGCGAAGAGGCCCTTGAGCTGCACATCCCGGAACCAACCGCTCCCGCTGATCGCCGCTGCCGTGCCCGCCGGCGTCGAGGTCTGCGCCAGCGCGTTGGCCGACTGGCTCACGCAACCGAGCCCGACCGAGAACGTGTCCAGCCAGGCGTTCACGCGGTCGATCGTGTTCGTCGCCACATCCACCATGACGACCTTCTTCTATCACGCCTTCCGCCTCGGATCCACCTCGATCTCTTCCCCCGGTTCCCTATCCTTCTTTCCGCCACTTCGAGTCGCACCCTCAACCGGCGCTGCGGAGAAGGACTCGGGACTCGTGGACCGGCTTTCTCCATTGCTCGGTCGGTCGGACCCGTAGAGTCCGATGCGCTTGTCCTGGCCCGGACCGGGTCGCCTCGGTAGCAACAGCTCACGACAAGGGCTTTGTCTTTCCGGTAGGGAAACACCCCATACCAGGAAAGACGGAACTTGGGGACGGTGACCGCCCAGTCTGCTGAGCGCCGATGACGGGCAAGCACACGATCCGACCTGAACGGGTCCGACGGGGTGCTGGTTGATCGCGGGTCTTCGGTCGAACGGCGCCACAAACCGGCTGGATGGGTCGAAGATGATACAAAGCCATAACGCAGCGACATCGAGGCATAGACGGGCCACCGGCCGGGTCGATGGCGTGGATCGCGCCTCAGGGTCGAAGACGAACGCTGGAGGAACGAACCGGGCGTCGGCAAAACCGGCCACGGGTTCTCTGGATCGGACATTTTTGTTCCAAGTACAAGGTTCACCAAAACTCCTTCACCGGATCTTCTTCTTTCGTTTTTGATAAAAGCCTTAGTGTTTCGTAGCCCCATTCCCTCGCCGTTCCGATGATCATGAGAAATCCATCCTCCCGTTTCACAACGGTCGGACAAGAGATCCCCACACGTGGCTCCGCCGTGCCCGGCTCGATGACGTCGAAATGGGAGCACTCCTGCATCCCGGCCTTACGGCCATGCGAAGAACGCGGAGGGCGTCAAATGAACGCGTCGCGAGAACCCCTGAACTTTGTCCGTCGGCCATGAATCTTACGCCATGATCACCAATCCGTTGAAGGAAGGTACCTTGACCGAGAACTCTGAGGGGCTCGGGACCGTCACGCCCGAGATGGTCCGCGCCCGTGCGGCGGAGCTCGCGGTCATCAACGGCCGCCCGGCCGATGGGGCGACGAGAGCCGATCAAGATCAGGCCAGGCGGGAATTGACCGGCGATCCGCAGGTGGACCCGACCGCCTCCGTGCTCGAGTCCGCGCCTGAATCCGAGCGATGGGATCCGGTGCACGGCTCGACCGGATCGAAGGTGGCGGTCGCTCCCGGCGAAGACGAAGACGAAGAGGGGCGGAGCGATAACGAGCGGCTTGTCGATGAGGGGATCGCCGGTGCGGAGCACGACCGAAGACTCCAAGCGGCACGATCGGCAGCCGAATGAAGCCAAGACACGAACTTGAGACTTCCGTGCAGGCCACGGTCTCCGCGCTTCTCGCTCCCGGCCGGGGCATCTTGGCCGCCGATGAGAGCTTCTCGACCCTCGGGAGGCGTTTCGCGGCTCTGGACATCCCGTCCACGGAAGACAACCGGCGCGCTTACCGCGAGATGTTGTTCACCACGCCGGGGTTGGGAGAGTTCATCAGCGGAGCGATCCTTTTCGACGAGACGATCCGCCAGAGCACGGCGAACGGGAGCCCGATGCCGGAGGTGCTCACGGGGCAGTCGATACTTCCCGGCATCAAGGTCGATGCGGGCTTGGCGGCCTTACCCGGCTTCGAAGAGGAGATGTTCACCCAGGGCCTCGACGGTCTTCGCGAGCGGCTCGCGGAGTATCGGAAGCGCGGTGCCCGCTTCACCAAATGGCGGGCGGTGTTCTCCATCGGTCGCGGGCGTCCGACGAGGACCTGCATCCGATCGAACGCCGACACGCTCGCCCTGTTCGCCTCGCTG
The DNA here is from genome assembly GCA_038226425.1 of Verrucomicrobiota bacterium. Lineage (GTDB taxonomy): Bacteria > Verrucomicrobiota > Verrucomicrobiia > Limisphaerales > UBA9464 > CAIVQB01. The sequence continues at coordinate 13,073 of JBBRQL010000013.1, read as the reverse complement.
AGCCAAGAGGCCGGCTTGGTCCCGATCGTCGAGCCGGAGGTCCTGATGGACGGCTCCCACACCATCGCGGTCTGCGAAGAGGTCACCCGCGCCGTCTTACAGGCCGTCTTCGCCGCGCTCTTCGCACACGGCGTGACGCTGGAAGCCATGCTGCTGAAAACCGGGATGGTTCTCTCGGGCAAAGACTGCGCCGAGCAGGCAGGAGATACCCAAGTGGCCGAGGCCACGCTGCGATGCTTCCGTAGATCGGTGCCGGCAGCGGTGCCGGGGATCGTCTTCCTCTCGGGGGGGCAAAGCGATTTGACCGCGACGCAGGGCTTGGACGCGATCTGCCGGGCAGGAGGCGCGCCGTGGACCATCGGATTCTCATTTGGACGGGCGTTGCAGAATGAAGCGCTGAAGACGTGGAAAGGTTCACCCGCCAACCTCGTAGCCGCGCAGGCAGCCCTTCTACGCCGCGCGCGATGCAATAGCTTGGCGCTGCTCGGCAAGTATTCCGCAGAGGCTGAAAGCTTCGGGCCGGATCCGAGGGCATCGGCGTGAAATCGAGTCGCTTGGCGCCCAGGGTTGCTTCCCTTGGATCGCTGGCCGATGTCTCTCCGCTCGTCGCCGCCTATTCCACCGAGGCGCCCGATCCGTCCGGGATGGCGCAGGAGGTGCCATCTGGAACCTCCGGTTCCCGCGGTTCTTCGCCCAAGCGCAGCTTCAACGCAGCGCACGTCCTCGCGATCACGCAGGCGAGTGGTCTCCATCGAACGCGACGAAGCCTCATCGGTCCTCTCGTCTTCAGCATCGCCGCCACCGCTCTCTCGGCGCCGACCGGTGCCACTCCATGGGAATCCGCGGCAGCGCCGGCAGCGATCGGGGCCGCGGCGAACGCGTTGCATGAGGCGAAAAAGCAGGCAAGGAAGCGGAGTCCCTGTGAGCGCTCCTTGTGCGATCTGACGCCCCCCCACCGGCGCGACGATCTCGCCGACGTGGTCGACCTGGAGCTCGTCCGAGAGGCCAAGCTTCGGCTCGGCATCGATCGCCATCGTCCCGCCAACCTCTCGTTCGCTGTCCCAGCGGATAGAACCCGGCCCGGCCGACCCACCTTCAGCGTGAAACTGAGATGTCTTCTCCGATAGACTCAAAACCAGCGCAGATCGTCTCCCGGCTGTTCTCACAATGGATCGTCGAGGGCGTCCGGTCCCGCTCGACGCCCACTGCTCCTCCCCTCAGGGCGGAGCTCTTCAGCGAAGAGCAACTGGCTCAGCACGCGAAGCGCCTGGCGGGATCACATCGGGTCACCGAGCGCCGTGGAACCGACCGGCTCTTGTCCCGGCTCGACGACAACGAATCCGTTTTCCGGTCCTTCAACCGGGCTGCCTTGGCGGCCAACCACGTCCGCCGGGTGACGCCCGCCGCCGAATGGCTTTTCGACAACTTCTATCTGGTCGAAGAACATATCCAGACCGGCCGACGTCACCTTCCCGAGGGCTACAGCCGGGAACTGCCCCGTTTGCTGGACGGTCCATCGGCCGGCCTGCCGCGCGTCTACGAGATCGTGCTCGAGTATATCTCGCATGTGGACGCGCAGATCGACGGCGCACCGCTCCGTGCCTTTGTCGCCGCCTATCAGACGGTCGCTCCGTTGAAGCTCGGCGAGCTTTGGGCCATCCCCATCATGCTGCGCCTGGGCCTGATCGAGAACCTCAGGCGGGTGACAGACCTGCTGGCCGTCGCCCGCGATCAACGGGACCTCGCCGACAAGTGGGTGGACCGTCTGCAGGCCGTCGCCGAGAAGAACCCGTCGCGTCTGGTCATCGTGGTGGCCGACATGGCCAAGGCCGAGCTCCCTGTCTCCAGCGCGTTCGTGGCGGAGTTCTGTCAACGGTTGGCCCAACAGAGCCCCCTCATGCAGATGGCCAGAAGCTGGCTGGAGCAACGGCTGGTCGAACACGGGCTCACCATCGAACATCTGGTCCATCGGGACGGGCAACATCAAGCGGCCGACCAGGTCTCGGTCAGCCACAGCATCTCGAGCTTGCGCGGATTGGGCGCGCTGGACTGGAAGGCGTTCGTCGAGGGCCAGAGCGTGGTGGAAGCGACCTTGCGCGGGGATCCCGGCGGGATCTATCCGGTGATGGACTTCGCCACGCGGGACCGATACCGGCACGCGGTCGAACAGTTGGCGAGACTTGGGCCTCGCACGGAGGCCGAAGTGGCGACGGATGCCGTCGGCCTTGCCGCCGAGGCCGGCCGATTGAACGGGGTCGACCATCGCACGGCCCATGTCGGATTCTATCTGGTCGATGCGGGACAGGTCCGGCTAAGCCGTCGCATCGGTGTTCGCTGGCCCTGGCGAAACGTCGTCGAGCGGACGATCCAGCGGTTCCCGATGGCGTTCTACGGGGGCGGCCTCGGGATCCTGACAGCGGCCGCGATCTTCGGCTTTGTCTGCTTGGCGCGGGGATCCACCACGATAGCTCTGGCTGTCCTGTCGCTGGCGTTCCTTCTGCCCGCCAGCCAGCTCGCGGTGGGACTGATGAACTGGTGCTCCACCCTGCTGGTGAAACCGCGCCTGTTGCCGCGTCTGGATTTCTCCGGGGGGATCCCTACCGACCACAGGACCATGGTCGTCGTGCCGACCCTGCTGACCAATGCGGGGCACGTGGACCATCTGATCGAGGCGCTGGAGATCCACTATCTGTCGAACCGGGACCCGAACCTGCATTTCGCGTTGCTGACCGATTTCTGCGATGCAGCGCACGAGACGCTTCCCGCAGATGTCCCGCTCCTACAAGCAGCGCAGACCGGCATCGGGACGCTCAACCAAAAGTATCCTTCCGGGAGACACGGAGGGTTCTTCCTGTTTCATCGACCTCGTCTCTGGAACGCCGGCGAGGGGGTATGGATGGGCCACGAGCGGAAGCGCGGGAAACTGGCGGCCTTCAACGGGCTGTTACGCGGTGGTTCCACGGGCTGCTTTTCATCGGTGATCGGCGATACCCCCCTTCTCGGCGGTGTGCGGTATGTCATCACGCTGGATACCGACACCCAGCTTCCGCGCGACTCCGCACGGCTGCTGGTCGGGACGATGGCCCATCGGTTGAACCGGCCCGTCTTCGACGAGCCGGGCGGTATCGTCACCGCCGGTTATGGAATCCTCCAACCTCGCGTGGGCGCGAGTCTGCCGACGGCGCGACGTTCATGGTTTGTCCGGTTGTACGCCGGTGATGTCGGCATCGACCCCTATACCCGGGAAGTGTCCGACGTCTATCAGGACCTCTTCCACGAAGGGTCGTTCATCGGCAAGGGCATCTATGACGTGGACGCCTTCGAGCGGGCCATGTCGGGGCGCATCCCGGAGAACACCGTGCTCAGCCACGATCTGCTGGAAGGCTGCTTGGCGCGCGCCGCGTTGGTCAGCGACGTCGAGCTCTATGAACCGTTTCCGTCCCGCCACAACGTGGACGCCGGGCGGCGGCACCGGTGGATCCGCGGCGACTGGCAGATCGCCCCGTGGCTCCGGGCACGCGTCCCCTGCACGACGGGTCCACGTCGGCTCAATCCGCTCTCGGCGCTCTCCCAGTGGAAGCTCTTCGACAACCTCCGGCGAAGTCTGGTGCCGGGGGCGATGCTGCTGTTTCTCCTCGGCTGCTGGCTGCTGTCGCCGACGGGATCGATGCTCGGGACGCTGCTGGTGCTCGGGGTCCTCGCCTTGCCGGGCCTGCTGGCAAATATCTTCGCGACCCTCGGCAAGCCGGCCGACCTGCCTTGGATCCTGCATCTGCAGGGCGTGGCGGGATCCGCGGGGCGGCAGCTCGGCCAGATCTTGCTGACGATCACGTTCCTGCCCTACGACGTCTTTCTCAGCCTGGACGCCATAGCCCGGACTCTCTCGCGGATGCTCGTCGCGCATCGGCATCTGCTGGAATGGCAAACTTCCGGCGAGGCCGAAAGCCGGGCGCGCTCCGGTCCGCTGGGCTTCTACGGAAAGATGTGGGTCGCCCCTGCGGTGGGCATCGCGAGCGGCGGACTGATGGCCCTCCTTCATCCCGCCCAGGTCCCCGTGGTGCTCCCGGTCATCGGGCTTTGGTTGTCCGCGCCATGGATCGCGTGGTGGATCAGCCGACCGTTGGTGAGCTCACCTCCGGCGCTCTCTCCGGTGCAGACAGCCTTTCTGCGGCGCACCGCTCGCAAGACCTGGCACTACTTCGAGACCTTCGTCACCGAGCAGGAGAACTGGCTGCCGCCGGACAACTTCCAAGAAGTGCCCGCCCCGGTGATCGCCTCACGGACCTCGCCCACCAATATCGGTCTGGCCTTGCTCGCCAATCTCGGCGCGCACGATCTCGGCTACCTTTCCACAGGCGCCCTGATCCGGCGCACCCAGGACACATTCGCCACCCTGGACCGCCTGGAGCGGCACCGGGGCCACTTCTACAACTGGTATGATACCCGCACGCTCCGACCGATGCTCCCGCTCTATGTTTCGAGCGTGGACAGCGGCAATCTCGCCGGCCATCTGCTGACACTCGGGGCGGGCCTCCGCGAGCTGGCGGACCAGCCCGTCTATTCCCCCCTACTGTTTGCCGGCTTGCACGACACCGCGCAGGTGCTGCGAGGACTCTCGGGCGAGAGCCGCCCCTTGCGACAGCTGATCGTCTCCCTTTCCCGATCGCCGGCCACCCTGCGGACCGCCCACACCCTGTTGATCAGGGCCGTCAGCGAGGCGTCCTTGGTGAGGGAGGCCACCGCGACGGAATCCGGCGAAGCCCGGGATTGGGCCGACCGGTTGCTGCAAGACTGCACCGGTCAACTTGAGGAACTTGAGTTCATCGCGCCTTGGCTCGCCGTGGAGTCTTCCGCGGGCGATGCGGGCTTCGACGCCGATCTGGGAGTTCTCGGTCAGATGCCGACACTGCGGGACCTGGCCGGCTCGGTGCCATCGACCGGCTCCGCCGCGGGCGCGCTCGGAACGTTCCAAGCGCTCAGCGATGCGGGTGCCCGGGCGAGGGCACGCTTGGGCACGATCGGATCCCTCGCCCGCCGATGCGACGAGATGGCGGCGATGGATTTCACCTTCCTGGTCGATCCCGCCCGGGAACTCTTCGCCATCGGGTTCAACGTCGCCGAGCGACGCTGCGACACCGGATTCTACGACCTGCTCGCTTCTGAAGCGCGTCTGGCCAGCTACGTCGCCATCGCCCTCGGGCAGGTGCCGCAGGACCACTGGTTCTCGATGGGCCGCCTGCTGGTCGCGACGCGGGGCGAGCCCGTGCTCATCTCGTGGAGCGGCTCGATGTTCGAGTATCTGATGCCGATGCTGGTGATGCCCACCTACGAGAACACGTTGCTGGACCATACCTGCCGCGCATCCGTGCGCCGGCAGATCGCCTACGGGAAGCTGCGCGGGGTTCCTTGGGGCATCTCCGAGTCGGGCTACAACCTCACCGACGCCCGGTCGAACTACCAATACCGCGCGTTCGGCGTTCCCGGCCTGGGCCTGAAACGAGGTCTGGCGGAGGACCTCGTGATCGCTCCCTACGCCTCCGCATTGGCTCTCTTGGTGGCGCCCGACGCCGCTTGCCAGAACCTCCGACGACTGGCGGCCGAGGGCCGCGAAGGCACCTATGGATTCTATGAGGCCGTGGACCACACGCCGTCGCGCCAGCCACCGGGAGAATCGAGCGTCACCATCCGTTCGTTCATGGCGCACCACCAAGGGATGAGCCTGGTCGCGCTCGTCAACGTGCTGCGGGACGGCCCGATGCCGCGGCGATTCCTGGCGTGTCCCATGTTGAAGGCGACCGAGCTGTTGCTGCAGGAGCGGCTGCCGAAGGTCGCTGCCTCGGTGTTCGCCGAAGACCTGACCCTGGAGACCACGCCATTGATCGACGGGGATGGAGGCAGCGTGATGCGGGTGTTCAAGAACCCGGGCCCGCCGGTCCCCGACGTGCACCTGCTCTCCAACGGGCGCTACCACGTCGTGGTCACCAGCGCCGGTGGCGGCTACAGCCGTTGGCGCGATCTCGCCATCACCCGCTGGCGCGAGGACGCGACCCGCGATTGCTGGGGGACGTTCGTCTACCTGCGCGACGCGGCGACGGGCGAATTCTGGTCTGCCACGCACCAGCCGACCTTGCGCGGGTCGAAGGAGGGCGAGGCGATCTTCACCCAGTCGCGCGCCGAATTCCGGCAGGTGCAGGCCGACTTCGAGATCCACACCCAGATCAGCGTGTCCCCGGAAGACGACGTCGAGCTGCGCCGCATCACCATCACCAACACCCTGCCGGTCGCCCGCGACATCGAGCTCACCAGCTATGCCGAAGTGGTGCTGGCGGCCCAGGCCGCGGACGCGGCCCATCCGGCCTTCAGCAATCTTTTCGTCCAGACGGAATTCCTGCCGCAGTCGTCGGCCGTGCTCTGCACCCGACGGGCCCGTTCACTGGAGGAAAAGCCGCCGTGGTTGATGCATCTGATGAAGGGGCCGGTGGCCGACCCGGGCGAGATCTCCTGCGAGACGGACCGGTCGCGCTTTGTCGGTCGGGGCCGTGGTCTCGCGAGTCCGGCCGCGATGCAGACCCCCGGCCCGTTGTCCGATACGGTCGGTTCCGTGCTCGACCCGATCGTCTCGCTGCGGCGGACGGTCGCCATCCGTCCCCACGAGACCATCACCATCGACCTGGTGCTGGGTGTGGCCGCCGACCGTGCGGCGGCGCTCGCCCAGGTGGAGAAATACCAGAGCCCGCGCATGGTGGACCGCGCCTTCGACCTGGCGTGGACCCACAACCAGGTGACGCTGCGCCACCTCGACGTCTCCGAGGCGGAGGCCCAGCTCTACGGACGATTGGCCGGAGCATTGGTCTACGCGGATCCCGCCCGCCGAGCGAACCCGGGTGTCCTCCGGAACAATCGGCGCGGCCAGAGCGGCCTGTGGAGCTTCGGCATCTCCGGCGACCTGCCGATCATCGTCCTTCGCATCAGCGACGTGCAGAAGATGGACATCGTCCGGCAACTGGTCCAAGCGCACGCCTATTGGCGGCTCAAGGGATTGCCCGTCGAGCTGGTGATCGTGAACGAGGACATCTCGGTCTATCGCCAGTCGCTGCACGAACAGATCACGGGCCTGATCGCCTCGCAGAACGAAGCGGAGATGCTGGACAAGCCGGGCGGCATCTTCGTCCGTCGCCTCGAACAGATACCCCACGAGGACCTCGTGCTGCTCCAGTCCGCGGCGCGGATCGTCCTGGACGACGAGCGCGGGACCTTGGCCCAGCAGATCGCGCATCGGAGCGTGTTGGACCCGGTGGTCCCGGCCTTTGTCCCCACCCGTCCGAAGATGACCGGGTCGCCACAGCCGGCGGAGCCACGCGAGCTGATCTTCTCGAATGGCTCGGGCGGTTTCGCGCCCGACGGTCACGAGTATGTCATCACGCTGGAACCGGGCCAGACGACGCCGGCACCGTGGGTCAACGTGCTGGCCAATCCGACGTTCGGCACCGTCGTGTCGGAAAGCGGCAGCGCCTACACCTGGGTGGAGAATTCCCATGAATTCCGCCTGACGCCGTGGAGCAACGATCCGGTCCAGGACACCTCCGGCGAAGCGCTCTACCTGCGCGACGAGGAGACGGGAGAGTATTGGTCGCCCACCCCGCTGCCGGCCCGGGGCGCGACGCCCTATGTCATCCGTCACGGCTTCGGTTACACCGTCTTCGAGCACACGGAGCATGGGATCGCGTCCGAGCTCTGGATCTATGTGGCGATGGATGCGCCGGTGAAGTTCACCGTGCTCAAGCTCCGCGACATCTCGGGCCGGCCCCGCAAGATATCCGTCACCGGCTACTGGGAATGGGTGCTCGGTGACCTGCGCTCGAAGAGCCTGCTTCACGTGCAGACCGAGATGGACCTCAAGTCGGGCGCGTTGCTCGCCCGCAATTTCTACAACACGGAATTCCCCGGACGCATCGCCTTCATCGACGTGAGCGACGGGAACCGGACCTTCACGGGCGACCGGAAGGAATTCATCGGTCGCAACGGCACCCTCGCGCACCCGGCCGCTCTCCAGCGGGCGAGGCTTTCCGGCCGCGTCGGTGCCGGGCTCGATCCCTGCGGCGCGGTGCAGATCACGTTCGATCTGGCGGAAGGGCAGGAGCGGGAGATCAGCTTTCGCCTCGGCGTCGGTCGCGATCCGGCCGACGTGCAGAACCTGGTCCAGCGCTTCCGTCGGCAGGGAGCCGATCGCACCGCCCTCGAAGCCGTCTGGAGCTACTGGAACCGCACCTTGGGCACGGTGAACGTGGACACGCCGGACCCGGCGGTGAACGTCATGGCGAACGGCTGGCTGCTCTATCAGACCTTGAGCGCGCGGCTCTGGGGTCGGACCGGCTTCTACCAGTCGGGCGGCGCCTACGGGTTCCGCGACCAGCTGCAGGATGTGATGGCCTTGGTCCATGCCGAGCCCGCCCTCACCCGCGAACACCTGCTCCGGGCCGCCGCCCATCAGTTCCGCGAAGGCGATGTGCAACATTGGTGGCATCCGCTGGCCGGTCGCGGCGTCCGCACCCACTTTTCCGACGACTACCTCTGGTTGCCCTACGCCACCTGCCGCTATGTCGCCACCGTCGCGGACACCGGCGTGTTGGACGAGAAGATCGGCTTCCTCGAAGCCCGTCCGGTCAAACCGGAGGAAGAGGCCTACTACGACCTGCCCAGCCACGCCGAAGAGTCCGCGAGCCTCTACCAACACTGTGTCCGCGCCATCGAGCACGGGCTCCGGTTCGGCGCGCACGGCCTGCCGCTGATGGGCTGCGGCGATTGGAACGACGGCATGAACCGCGTCGGCCACGAGGGCCGGGGCGAAAGCGTCTGGCTGGCGTTCTTCCTCTTCGATGTGCTCACCCGGTTCTCCGGAGTGGCCCGGAAGCGCGGAGACCACGCCTTTGCCGACCGCTGCGTCGCCCAAGCGGGGCAATTGAAGGAGAACATCGAGCGCCATGCGTGGGACGGCCGCTGGTATCGCCGGGCGTGGTTCGACAACGGCGATCCGCTCGGTTCCCAGACCAGTCCGGAATGCCAGATCGACTCCCTGCCGCAGAGCTGGTCGGTCATCAGCGGCGCCGGTCAGCCGGAGCGATCGCGCGAAGCGATGGGATCCGTCGACCAAAGGCTGGTCCGCCGCGACGCCGGACTGATCCAGCTGTTCGATCCGCCGTTCGACCGGTCCGCCCTCGATCCCGGCTACATCAAGGGTTACATCCCGGGTGTGCGAGAGAACGGCGGCCAATACACCCACGGCGCGATCTGGACGGCCATGGCCTTCGCGATGATGGGCGAGAGCGAGCGCGCCTGGGAACTCTTCACGATGCTGAACCCGGTCCATCACGGCGCGACCGCCCGTCAGGTCGCCACCTACAAGGTGGAGCCCTACGTCGTGGCGGCGGATGTCTATGCGATGCCGCCGCACACAGGGCGCGGTGGCTGGACATGGTACACCGGGTCGGCCGGATGGATGTATCGGCTCCTCGTGGAGACGTTGCTCGGGGTGAACCGCGAAGGGGATCAACTGCGGCTGGAACCGCGCATGCCGCAGGCCTGGACCCGCTACAAGATCCACTACCGCTACTGCCAGACGGTCTACCACATCACGATCATCCGTCTCGCCGCCGATGCCACGAAGGCCGCAGCCTTGACCTTGGATGGAATGGAGATCCCGGGGCCGATGCTTCCGCTGCGCGATGACAGGAAGGAGCACTCGGTGGAGATGACGATACGTTGATCGATGGATTTCTCCCTATGCGGCGACGGAGCACCGGAGCGATCGATGCGGTCCCAGGATCCGGGATCCTCGACCGGTGGCCGGTGCGCTGTCTCGTTCCGCCCGGTCCGGCCCCGGTTTGCTCCCGACCTCCTCCGTCAGGAGATGCCCCTCCGGCGTGGAGTCCAAAGAACGCTGTTTCTTACAGCCATCAACACTGATCGCCTCGCCCAGCTCCGCGGATCTTGATGCCGCGACCCCAGGGTTTGAAGCGTCGGCCGGGAATGAGCTTGCCACCTGCCGTGGTGTGGACGAACTACACGACCGAGGTCCGGGTGTGACCGGCCTCGACGAGAAGGTGTCTTTCGACTCGGCTGTCCGCAGTCGTCGTGGTCGTGGCGTGCCTTCGGGATCGGGTTGCGGTGTCAAGTGCCCAAACAGTAGAAATCCCGGCGACACCAGTCCTTGTCGGTCGGTCTGGGCCCATAGCTCAATGGTTGGAGCAGGGGGCTCATAATTCTAAAACGGCGTTTGGGACCCGCTTCCCATCACGACCTTCCTCTATCACGCCTTCCGCCTCGGATCCACCGCTATCTCTTCCCCCGGTTCCCTATCCTTCCTTCCGCCACTTCGAGTCGCACCCTCAACCGGCGTTGCGGAGAAGGACGTGACCGGCCGCTCCAGCCACGATGACAGCCCCCGCGGCGGCGGACGACCGAACGCCCCGCACCGCGCTCCCGCGCGGTCGCCGCGCTTGCCATGGGTGCATTCCGGCGCAACCTCCCCGGATGTCCGCCATGCCTCGTCGCCGATTCCTCGCCAGCGCCGCCACCGCCTTGGTCGGTGGACGCCTCGTCAACCGCGCCCTCGGCGCGCCGCTGCTCCCGTTGGCCGAGCTCAGCGCGGGAGCGCCGTTGATCGTCTCCACCTGGCCCTTCGGCAAACCCGCCAACGAAAAGGCGCTCTCCGTGCTCGAGGCCGGCGGCACCGGGCTCGACGCCATCGAGCAAGGCATCCACGTCACCGAATCCGACCTCACCAACCCGAGCGTCGGACTCGGCGGCATCCCGAACGCCGAAGGCATCGTGCAGCTCGATTCGTGCATCATGAGCGGGCCGGGCCATCGCGCCGGGAGCGTCGCCGCGGTCTCCGGTTTCCGCCATCCGATCTCCATCGCCCGCGCCGTGATGGAGAAGACCATCCACGTGATGCTCGTGGGCGAAGGTGCGGAGAAGTTCGCGGCCGCGCACGGCTTCGAGCGCGGCCCAAAGGTCACCGACGGCCAGCGCGCCGCCTGGAAGCGATGGAAGGCGGCGAAGGCCAAGGAAACCGCCGCGGCCGCCGATGCCAAGAAGCGTCCGGCCAAGAACCACGACACCATCGCCATGGTGATGCTCGCCCGCGGCGGCGACATCTTCGGCGGCTGCTCCACGAGCGGTTGGGGCTACAAGGTCCCCGGCCGCGTCGGCGATTCGCCCATCATCGGCGGCGGGCTCTACGTGGACAACGAGGTCGGTGCCGCGGGCGCGACCGGCATCGGCGAGAACGTCATGCGCTACTGCGGATCGTTCCTCGTGGTCGAGCTGATGCGCCAAGGGCTCCATCCGCAGGAGGCCTGCGTCGAGACCATCCGCCGGATCGCCAAGCTCGACCCGAAAGGCTTCGATCTCTCGATCAACTTCATCGCGCTCGACAAGCGCGGCCGCTTCGGTGCGGCGGGCACCGGGACCGGCTTCGAGTATTCCGTGACCTGCGGCGCGTTCAGCAAGGTGGTCCAGAGCCCGGGCCTGACGAGCGCCGACATCGGACCGCTCGGCGGGAACCGGAAGTGAGGCCAACGGTGAAGGATGGATGAAAAAGGGTGAAAGCCGGTAACGATCTGCCTCCTCCCCTCATCGCGTGCTCGCTTTGCTCTGACGTTCATCCTTCAACCTTCATCATTCATCCTTCCCCTTGCGTACCGCCATCCATTGGTTCCGACGCGACCTGCGCGTGTCCGACAACACCGCGCTGCACGAGGCCGCGACGCGCGCCGAGCAGTTGGTGCCGGTCTTCATCCTGGAGGATGCGCTGCGCACCGGACCGGATGTCGGCGCGGCGCGGTTGGCCTTCCTGCTCCGATCGGTCGAGGCGCTGCGGAAGAATCTCGCGCATCTCGGCCATCGCTTGGTGGTGCGCAGCGGCAGATCCGAGGAAGTCCTGCCCCGGCTGGCCGCTGAGGTACGGGCCGAGGCGGTCTTCGCCAACAAGCGCTACGAACCCTATGGGCAGGCCCGCGACCGGAAGGTGGCGACGGCGCTGTACGCGCAAGGCGTCGCCTTCGAGCTCTCGAAAGATGCCGTGGCCTGGGAAGAACGCGAGATCCTCACACAGGTGGGCAACCCGTTCACCGTCTTCACGCCCTACTCCAAAGTGTGGCGGTCCCGGCCGCAACCGACGCCGGTGCCGCGTCTGCGACAGGCCAAGGAGCCGGCACCGGAAATTTCTTCCGAGCCGCTCGTCCTCGATCCTGGGGCGTGGGGACATCCGCTCCGCCAGCCGCTGCCGCCAGCCGGCGAACGCGCCGCGCTCGACCTGCTGGAGCGGTTCTTGGACGGACCGGTCTTCCGCTACGACACCGCGCGCGACCTGCCCGCGGAAGACGGCACCTCGTCGCTCTCGCCCCATCTGCGCGTCGGCAGCATCGGCATCCGCTCCCTCCTGGCGCGGCTCCGGGCGGTCCGCGAGAAGGCCGACGCCCGCGGACAGCGCGGCTGCGACGTGTGGCTGACGGAACTGATCTGGCGCGAGTTCTACCAGCAGGTGCTGCACAACGTCCCGCACGTGCTCAAAGGCGCCTTCCGCCCGGAATACGACGCCATCCGCTGGTCGGACGACGAGGCCCACTTCAAGGCCTGGTGCTCCGGCCGGACCGGTTATCCGATCGTCGATGCCGCGATGCGCTGTCTCGCCGCGACCGGCACGATGCCGAACCGCGCGCGGATGATCGTGGCGATGTTCCTGACCAAGGACCTGATGATCTCGTGGCAGCGCGGCGAACGCTGGTTCATGCAGCAACTGCTCGACGGCGACCTCGCGGCCAACAACGGCGGCTGGCAATGGAGCGCCGGCACCGGCACCGACGCCGCGCCTTACTTCCGCATCTTCAACCCCGTGACCCAGGGCGAGAAGTGCGACCCGACCGGCGCGTTCGTCCGCCGCTGGCTGCCCGAACTGCGCCGCTACCCTGATGCGGCCATCCAGCAGCCCTGGCTCCTGCCCGACGACGAGCAGGCGCGACTCGGCTGCGTGATCGGCCAGGAGTACCCCGCCCCGATCGTGGACCACGAGG
>JBBRQL010000012.1:0-38897 GCA_038226425.1 Verrucomicrobiota bacterium | reverse complement strand
TCGGGCTGGTCGAGGTCCCGCGGCTCGAATCGCATCTGGCCTTCATCGCCACGGTGGCCCAGATCGCGCCGTTGCTCGGGCTGCTCGGGACCTTGCTGGGACTTGCCGGGACGTTCCGCGGGCTGCGCAAGCCGGACGGCCCGGCCTTCGGCTACGCGGCGCCGGGCGAGATGTTCGACGGCCTGATGCAGGCTCTCTACTCGGCGTCGCTCGGCATCGGCCTCGCCATCGTCTGCTACGCCGCCTACAACTATCTGGTCAGCCGCGTGAACCTGCTGGTGCTCGACATGGAGCGGACCGGCGGCGAGGCGGTGAAGCTCGTCACCGGCGAGAACGGCGCCGGCGGCAACGGGAGGCCGCAGTGAAATTCCCGCGCACCACCCGCCTGCTCACCGGCCGCACGGACGCGGCGCCCTGGCTCTGCGTGCTGTTCCCTCTGGCGTTCGCCGCCATCTTCCACGAGTTCCTCGTCCTGCCCCGCGGCCTGCGGCTCTCGTTGCCGTCGGCGGACGCGCCGTCGGCGGTCGCCGCGGGCGAGCGCGTCTTCGTCGTCGCGGTGGACGCCAACGAGCAGCTCTATTTCGAGAACCAAGCGGTCGAGCTGCCGGCGCTGCGGAGCGCGCTCGCGGCGCGCGCCTCGGCGCCGGGCGCGCCGAAGACGTTGCTGCTCCAGGCGGACAAGACCGTCCGCGCCTCGCGCCTCGCCGAGCTCTCGGTCGCGGCCATGGCCGCCGGGCTGCGCGACGTGGTGTTCGCGACGCGGCCGACGGCGCCATGAACACGCCCTCCACGATGCCGCCGCCGGGCTGGACGCCGACGCGCCGGGCCGTGGTGTCGCTCATCTTCGCCGGCGTGCTCGCGGGCGGGGTGGCGGGCCTGACGCGCTGGCCGGAGCTGCCTTCGCCGCAGCTTCCAGGACACGCGCGCCTCCATCTGGACATGGGCCGGGGCGGCTCGATGGGGGCGTCGTTCCCGCTCGACGCGGACCCGACGCAGTTCGCCCTGTCGGACCCGCACGGTTTCTCGGGCGCGGCGGAACGCGCCTTGCCGCGCGGCGACTACGAGCTCGCGGAGTTCACAGAACCGCCGACGTGGCTGGTGGTCGACGCCGTCGCGCGCAGGGCGGGCCAGGTCCCTCCCCTGCCGGCACCGCAAGCGCCGTCGCGGAGCGATGCGCCGCTGGCGCTGGAGGGCGAGCCGCCCGCGCCGCCGTTGCTGCCCGAGACATCGCAGGCGGTCGTGCGGGGCGGCCTGGCGGACCGTCCGTTGGCGGCGGCCTTGGACGTGCCGAGCTGGGCCTCGGCGGAACCGTTGTCGGCGACAGTGGTCGAGATCGGCGTGACCCCGGAAGGCGACGTGCTGCTGGCCCGCGCGGTGGTCCCGTGCGGGATGAAGGCGGCGGACGACGCGGCGGTGGCGTTGGCCCGGACGGCGCGGTTCGCGCCCAAGGGGAAGACGCCACGGACCGGGAGCTTGGCGACGGCGGAGCTCGCGTGGGGCGAGCTCGTGTTCCAATGGCGGGCCCGCGCGGCCGAATGACCATGATGCTCCCGGACCTCTTCCTCGCCCTGCTCGTGCTCGGCCTGCTGGCAGCGCTCGGCGCGCTCGCGCTGGCCGACGAGTTCCGCCAGCGCCGCATCCAGGGCACCCGCACACCGGACCACATCTTCCGCTGCGACCCGTGCAACCTCGTCTACACCGACGATCCGGCGGTCGACCGGTCGCGATGCCCGCAGTGCGGGAAGACCAACGAAGTGTTCGAGTTCTGACCGCGGGCCCCGGCGTCGCCTCAATCGGCCAGCAAGAACCGCAAGTCGTCGAGCGAGAGGCTCTGCGCGAACTTCTCCTCGCCCAGCACGTCCAGCGCGAGCGCCGATTTGGTGCGCTGGAGCGCGCGGATCTTCTCCTCGACGCTGTCCTTGATCAGGAGGCGGTAGGCGATGACTTTCTGGGTCTGCCCGATGCGGTGCGTCCGGTCGATGGCCTGCGCCTCGACGGCGGGGTTCCACCACGGGTCGAACAGCACGACATAGCTGGCCGCGGTGAGGTTGAGGCCGAAGCCGCCGGCCTTGAGCGATATCAGGAAGACGCTCTCGCCCTCCGCCGCTTGGAACTGGCGCACCAGATCGCCGCGGTTCTCGGTCGCGCCGGACAGGAAGAACGTGGGCCAACCCCGCTCGGCAAGACCGGCCTTGAGCAGGTCGAGCATCTCGACGAACTGGGAGAACACGAGGACCTTCTGGCCCTCCTCCATCAACGGCTCGAGCGTCTCCATGAGCGCGCCGACCTTGGCGCTCTCGCCCTTGGAATCGGGCTTGGCGAGGCGCGGATGGCAGCAGATCTGGCGCAGACGGAGCAGCGAGGTGAGGAAGTTGAACCGGTGCTTGCTCAGCGCGGCCGGCGTGTTGACGCGCAGCAGCATCGCCTGGGCGCGCTTCAGCTCGGCGCGGTAGAGCGTCTTCTGGTCGCCCTCCATCTCGCAGAAGAGGTCCTCCTCGATGCGGTCGGGCAGGTCCTTGGCGACCTGCGTCTTGGTGCGCCGGAGGAGGAACGGGCGCACGCGGGCGGCGAGCCGCTGGCGGGCGAGCGAATCCGTCTTGGAGTCGAAGACCTTGGCGAACTCGTTCTTGCCGCCGAGCGCGCCGGGCATCGCGAAGCTCATCAGGCTCCACAGGTCGAGCAGCTTGTTCTCGATCGGCGTGCCCGAGAGCACGAGCCGGTGCCGTGCGCGGAGGCCGCGAGCGATCTGCGCGGTGATGCTCGTCGGGTTCTTGATGTACTGCCCTTCGTCGAGGATCACCGCGAGGAACTCGATCCGGGTGAACGCTTCACCGGCCATGCGCAGCTGGTTGTAGTTGATGACATGCAGCTCGGCCGAGCCCGCCTGCTCGGGCAGGTCGCCGACGTCGTCGCCCGACCACACGCGGACCCGCAGGTGCGGCGCGAAACGCGTCACCTCGGCGCGCCAGTTGTCGGTCACCGATTTCGGGCAGACCACGAGGAACGATGCCGATCCGCCGCCGACAGCAGCCGTGAGGCCGTCCGGGCTTCCGCCGTCGGCGTCCAACGCGGCGGCCTTGGCGCTCTTCTTCTTCGCTTTCGCAGGTTTCTTCGCCGGGGTCGCGTCCTCGTCGACCGGCGTCGACGGGAGGAAAGCGGCCGACGTGCCCGACGGCAGGCCGAGCGGGCCCTTGGCCGCCTCTTCGCGCAGCCACACGAGCCAAGCGAGCGTCTGCAACGTCTTCCCGAGCCCCATGTCATCGGCGAGGATGCCGCCGAAACGGTTGGCCGAGAGGTAGCAGAGGAAGTGGAAGCCCTCCTTCTGGTAAGGACGCAGCTCGGCCTTGAGCGCGACGGGGACCTCCGGCGTGACGCGCGCCTGGATCTCCGCGACCCGCCGCTGGATGCGCAGGAAGGTCTCCTCGCCGACGAACGTCTTCGCCGCCGGGTCCGCGAGCTGCAACGCGTGCAGCCGCTGGGGTTCGCCGGTGAGCTCGTGCGGGCTCAGCCCGAGCTTGGCGAGCTGGGCGTCCTCGTCGGCGCTGAGCTTGAACTCGAGCTTCTTCCAGCCCTTGTCGCCGAGGCGGACCCATTTGCCGCGGGCATCGAGCAGAAGCTTGATCTCGGCCTTGGTCAGCTGCGTGTCGTTGACGTCGAGGATGATCTTGAGGTCGAACCAATCGGTCGAGGTCTCCACCACGTCGAGGCGGACCTGGCCGGCGACGGTGGCGTTGAGGAACGAGGCGAGCTGCCCTCGCAGGTCGAGCGCGACGTGGAGCGGCACGCTCGTCAGCCAGGCCATGAACAGGTCGGGGAACTTCGCCGTGACCCGCATCAACCATCGTTGGCGCGCGAAATCCCACTTGAACCCCGCCGGCTCCAGCAGCCGCGGGATGTCGCCGAGCAGCGTGCGGTCGTAGGTCACGAGCGCCTCGTCCAAGGGCATCGCCGCCTTCGGGACCGCGGCCTCGCCGTCCTCGGTCGGGACGAGCTTCGCGTCGAGCCAAGCGCTGCCGTTCCATCGCTCGGCGTAGAGGCCGTCGGGCGAGACGGCGTTGACGTCGAGCACCGCGTACTCGGTGTCGTTGCCGAAGGCGATGGTGCGCAGCTCGGCCGTCAGTCGCGGCGAGAGCGGCACCACGCGGACGCGTTCCGCCAGACGCGGCGGCAGCGGGATGGCGAGATGCTGGAGGAAACGCACGCCCACCGGCGTCTCGAGCGCGGGGGCCGGGATGGGGGTCGAAGCGGCCGGGTCGAGCGCGCGGTCCTCGACCGGCGGACCGGCGGAGACGGTGTCGGTCGTGAGATAGAGCGTCGGACGACCGGGCAGCGTGAGCAGGAACTTGGGCACCGGCGAGCCGTCGCCCTGGCGCAGCTGGAGGCGGTAGTCGTCGCTCTCGTCCAGTGCGGGCGCGAGCTCCCAGCGCAACGGCGCTTCGGGACGGCGGAGCGGGTCGCCATCGGCGCCGACGATGTGCGGCCGGAGCGCGGGCAGGCGGAGGAAGCGGTTCAGCATCCGCCGCGTCTGCGTGTCGTGCCACATCAGGTTGATGGCGTAGCCGAACCGGGCGCGCTGCGCGAGCGGCTGCCAGAGCAGCGCGACCTCGGGGGCCAGCAGGTCGCCGCTCTTCTCGTCGAACTCCTTGAACTTCCCGGGCTTGATGGGGCTCCAGTCGAGCGCTCCCGGCTTGCGGAACTCCACGAGCCCCTCGGCCTCGGTCACACGCAGCCGCAGCTCGACCTCGTCGGTCGGCCGGGCGTCGTCTGCCGGGCCGAGCTGCAGGTTGGTGAGCAGGTTCTTCCAGCGGTCCACGTCGCGTCCGCGCCGCCATCGGGCGAGGATCTGGCGGACCTCGGCGAGATCGGTCAACGGCCGCAAGAACTCCGGCCAAGCCAGCCCGCGCTCCTCGGCGGCGAGCGCGACGAAGCGCCAGAACTCGCCTTCGTCCTTCGGCGTGGCCGGCCAGGCATCGAGCTTCTCCCACGTGTTGGCGCCGGTGAACTTGAAGCCGAACCCGATGAGGTCGTCGCCGGTGAGGAAGGGCCGCTCGCGCAGCTTCTCGAAGCGTTCCTCGAGACGGCGGACGAAATCCGATTCGGCCCGCGAGAGCTCGCGTCCCAGCGCGGCCGAGGCCTGCTTGGCCAGCACGCCCGAGGTGAGCGGCTGGAAGACCTGCTTCTTCGGCACTTTCTTTCCGGAGCTGAGGCTCTGGACGGCAGCGGCGCTGTGCTCGACGAGCAGCGCCTTCATCGCGGCGTAGGCATGCTTGCAGCCACCGCCCATCGGACAGCTGCATTCCTCCCACCAGGAACGCGATTCCGGGTCGTAGCGCAGCGTCGTCTGGTACAACGTGCCGCCCTCGACATCGGCGGTGAAGGTGCTGCCCGGTTCGTCGCAGCGCAGGTCGCGCACGCGGCCTTCCTGGAGATACGCCTCGCCGCGCTCGCGGATCAGCGGGGGCAGCTCCTTGAGGAACTGCTGCGCAGCGGTGTCTGCGAAATGCGCGAAATCGGCGGGCTCCATGTGGCCGGGGAGCCTACGCCATCGGGGATCGGGGACAAGCCGCGGGGCCATCTGATTTCCCGGGGCCCGGAAACCGCTCGCCGCCCCGGTGCGGAGCCGCCAATTTTTTGCCGAGACCATGGAGCACCTCCGATGAGCGCGGACAAAGGCGGATGCGGGAAGAAGCGCGGTCATCGCGATCGCCGTGCGCGCTCAGGTCCCGCGACGCGCGACGCGATGGCGCCGATGCGCAGAACCGATGCGGCCAGGCCGAGTTCGCCGCGCCCCGCCGGCTTCGCCGCCCTGCTGCTGGTCTGCCTGTCGGCGTTGATGCTCTCGCTGGCGGCCCAGCCATCCAGCACGCTCTCCGACGACGGGTTCCTGGATCTTCTGGAGCGGAAGGCCTTCGATTATTTCTGGCTGGAGGCGGACCCGCAGAACGGACTGGTGCGCGACCGCTCGACGCCGGACTCGAAATGCTCGATCGCCGCGGTCGGGTTCGGGCTCTCGGGCATCGGCATCGCGATCGACCGCGGTTGGGTGACCCGCGAGGAAGGCCGGGCTCGGGTGCTCACGACCTTGGGGACCTTCGCCGAAGGCCCCCAAGGCGACGCTCCAGCGGACACCATCGGCACGCGTGGTTGGTTCTACCACTTCCTCGGGATGGGCACTGCGACCCGCGCGTGGAAGTGCGAGCTGTCGTCCATCGACACCGCGCTGCTGCTGGCCGGCGTGCTCGACATGGAGATGTTCTTCGACCGGTCGCATCCGGATGAACAACGCATCCGCGAGCTGGCCGGGGCGCTCTTTCGCCGCGTGGATTGGTCGTGGATGGCCGATGGCGGCGAGACCTTCCGCATGGGCTGGCATCCGGAGAAGGGCTTCATCGCCGCCCGATGGACCGGGTACAACGAGGCCATGATCCTGTACCTGCTCGCGCTCGGGGCAGACGACCGGGGCCGGTCGAAGGTCCCGAGGCAGGGATCCGATGCCGATGGCCGGAAGTCGCCGGTGACGTGGACGGCATGGACGCAGGGCTACCGCTGGCAGACGAACGAAAGCCGCGGCCACGTCGGGTTCGCACCGTTGTTCGGCCATCAATATTCCCACTGTTGGGTGGATTTCCGGGGCATCGCCGATGAAGCGATGCGGTCCCGCGGGCTGACCTACTTCGAGAACTCGCGCCGTGCGACCTTGGCACAGCGCGCCTATTGCATGGCCGAGCCGGCAAAATTCCCCGGTTACGGCCCGTTGGCCTGGGGCATCACCGCCTCCGACGGGCCGACCGGCTATGCCGCCCGCGGCGCGCCACCGGGCGAGAACGACGACGGCACCTTGGCGCCGACCGCCGTCGGGGGCTCCCTGCCCTTCGCGCCCGAGGTCTGTCTGCCGACGTTGCGCGATATGGCGGTCCGCCACGGCGACCGCCTATGGGGCCGGTACGGCTTCCGGGACGCCTACAACGAGAAGGCCGGCTGGTGCGCGACCGACACCTTGGGCATCGACCAAGGGCCGATCCTGCTGATGGCGGAGAACCATCGGACCGGCGCGGTCTGGCGGCGCATGATGAGGCATCCGGTCATCCAGCGCGGCTTGGCCCGGGCGGGGTTCACATCTGTGATTTTCCCATGAATTTTTCTTCCAGGACCGGAACTTGGCATTGCGTTGGCTAAACAGATGTCGTCCGGCTGGATGGTCGGATTGATGGTTAGGGTCGTTAGGGTTGAAACGCCGTTTGCCGAGGAGGTGGACGGCGTTTCTTTTTGTTCTCAACGGACCTGCCCCCTTCCGCGGCGGCCGGGGGCAGCACGTCCGGGACGGTCGCGAAGCCGGTCCGCTCGAAGGATCCGATGCCCCTTGTCCATCATCGGGTGCCGACCGCGACGAGGCGCTCCCGGGTCCGGTAGAACAGCATCTTGTCCGCGATGGCCGGGGTGGACATGACGGTCGCGTCCATCCGGTTGGTCGCGACGACCGAGAACTTCCCGTCGGCGGGCACCACGTAGACGTTCCCGAGCTCGCTGGCGAAGAACAGGTGGCGGCCGTCCGACACGGGCGACGAGGTGAAGCCTTCACCGGTCTTCGACAACCGCTCACTGTACCGGATGGCTCCGGTCCGCGTGTCGAAGCAGGTCAGCAGACCGATGTCGAGACAGGCGTAGAGCGAGCCGCCGACCGCGAGCGGCGTCTGCATGTAGCTGCCTTGCCGCGCATGGGCCCAGACGATGGCGGCGTTGGTCCCGCCGATCTCCGCGGGCGTGATATCGCCGGTCGCATCCGGCCGGATGGCACGCATCGGACGCACCTTCCCGTGCGCGCTCGTCAGGAAGATGAGCCCATCGGCGAAGACCGGAGTGGGCACCGGGATGTCCCCGCCGCCGCCGAGCTTCCACAAGACCGCGCCGGTCGCGAGGTCGTAGCCGCCGATGTGGTGCCATCCGTTCACGACCACCTGCGTGCGGCCTGCGGCGGTGACGACCGTCGGTGTGCCCCAGGTGGGGACATCGTTCCGAGGCGTGCGCCAGAGCTCCTTGCCGTCCGCGAGGTCGAAGGCCGCGAGGAACGAGCCTTTCTGCACATCGCATTGGACGACCACCTTGCCGTCATGGATGACCGGTGAACTGGCGAAACCCCATTGCGCGCTGGGCACGTCGAAGTACCCGGAATCCATCGGCCCGAGGTCTTTCTTCCAGACGAGCTTGCCGCCTGTGTCGAAGCAGAAGAGTCCTTCCGACCCGAAGATTGCCACGATGCGTTTGCCGTCCGTCGCCGGGGTCGAACTGCAATGGCTCGCCTTGGTGTGGCGTTTCACCTTCGGGACGCCTTCATGGCCGACCGTGTCCCACTCGATCTTGCCCGTGGTCTTGTCGAGCGCCATCAGGCGCCATTGATGCGGCTCCGTCTCCTTGACCGATTCGATGTCGCCGTAGAGGCCCACCTTGAGCTCGGCCGTTCCGGGCTTCACCGCCGTGGCGACGTACACCCGGTCGCCCTGGACGATGGGCGAGGCATGCGCGAGACCCGGGATCGGCGTCTGCCATCGGATGTTCTTGCCGGTCGCGACGTCCCAGTTCGTCGGCAGCGGGGCGGACCCGTCGAGACCGCCGGCAGAAGGTCCACGATATTGGGGCCAATCAGCGCCCGACGCGGCGGATCCGATGGAGGCGGCGAGGAGGAGCAACGGAAGGCGGGGTCGCATGGCGATGACATGTTTCTCCAGAACAGCTGCGGGTTCAACCCGGCTCGATCGTTCGGCTCGATCGGTCCCGCTCCGAAGTCCGGCGAAGACAACTCATCACGGCGGGCCCGGGCTCCAAACCCCGCGGACCACCCCGCATGGCACGGGCGAAGGGCGGGCCCCGAGCGCGGCGCGAGTCGTGCAAGGCCGGGGCTATATCCGTGAAGCTTGGCGAAGCGATCCACGTCGAAAACCGCGTCGTGCAAAAATCCATGGACGCCGCGCCGGACGCTGGCCGCAAACCTCCATTGGCAAGCGTGCCCGGATCGCCGCAGTTTCTCCGGAGCACCTTTCCCATGAAGCTATCCATGATCTCCTGCGCCCGGCTGATGCGGCTCGTCCCCGCGCTAGCGCTGGCGGCGGACCTCCGCGCCGCGACCGTGCGCAAGGTGGACTTCAACCACGACGTGCAGCCGCTGCTGTCGGACAACTGCTTCGCCTGCCACGGACCGGACACGACCAAGATCAAGGGCGGACTCCGTCTCGACCTGCGTGATTCGGCCCTGAAGCCCGCCAAGTCCGGGAAGGTCGCCATCGTCCCTGGCAAACCAGCCGAGAGCGAGCTGGTCCGCCGCCTCTCGACGACCGACGAGGACGACCGGATGCCCCCGTCCGAATCCCACAAGACCCTCACCGCCGCCCAGAAGGACCTGCTCCGTCGCTGGATCGCCGAAGGCGCCGAGTACAAGGGCCATTGGGCGTACACGCCGCCGGTGAAACCCGCGATCCCCGCCGGGACGGACGCGATCGACCATCTGGTCCGCCAGCGCGTCGCCGAGCTCGGCCTGAAGCCGGCGCCGGAAGCCGACCGTCGCACGCTCGCGCGTCGGCTCCATTTCGACCTGGTCGGCTTGCCGCCGAAGCCGGACGAGGTCGCGAGCTTCGAGCAGGACACCGCGCCGGACGCCTACGCGAAGCGCGTCGAGGCGCTGCTGGCGTCGCCGCACCACGGCGAGCGGATGGCCATCGGCTGGCTCGACGTCGTGCGCTTCGCCGACACCATCGGCTACCACTCGGACACGCCGCGCAACATCTGGCCGTACCGCGACTACGTCATCCGCGCGTTCAACGAGGACATGCCCTTCGACCGGTTCACCCGCGAGCAGGTCGCCGGCGATCTGATGCCGAAGCCGACGCAGGACCAGAAGGTCGCCTCGGCCTTCAACCGGCTGCTGCTCACCACCGAAGAAGGCGGCGCGCAGGCGAAGGACTACGAGGCCCGTTACCTGACCGACCGCGTCCGCGCCGTCGGCGCCGTCTGGCTAGGCCAGACGATCGGCTGCGCGCAGTGCCACGACCACAAGTTCGACCCGATCACGCAGAAGGATTTCTATGCGATGGGTGCGATCTTCGCGGACGTGAAGGAAACGATCATCGGCGCCCGCGAGGCCGGCATGCTGGTTCCGGACGCCGACCAGGCACGCGAACTGGAGCGGCTCCGGCAGGTCGCGGATCCGCTGAAGGAGGAGTTCGAAGGGCCGCATCCGGAGCTGGAGGGCGCCTACGCGGAGTGGCAGGCGCGGCAGCTTTCGATGCTCGCGACCGATGGGGCCTGGACGCGCCTGGCACCGGCGAAGGCCAAGTCCTCCGGCGGCTCGACGCTTAAGATACGCGACGACCGTTCCGTGCTGGCGAGTGGCAAGAACCCGGACACGGACGTCTACACCGTGGCCTTCACGAACGGCATCGCCGGGGTCGTCGCGCTGCGGGTGGAAGTGTTGTCGGACGATTCGCTGCCGGTGAAGGGACCGGGCCGCGCGCCCAACGGCAACTTCGTGCTCACCGAGGTCGTCGGCCGCGTCGAGCGCGACGGCGCCGAAGTCCGCAAGGTGAAGTTTCAGACGGCGCGCGCGACCAAGGAACAGGAGCTCTTCGTCGCCGAGAACCCGTACGGCCGCTGGACCGCGGCGTCCGCGATCGACGGCGACGCCAAAGGCAGCTCGGCGGGCTGGGCGATCCTGCCCGACGTGGGCCGGCCGCAGCAGCTGCGGCTCGCGCTGGCGGAGCCCCTGACCCTCGGCGCGGGCGAGAGCTTCGTGATCGAGCTACAACAGGCGCACGGCAACCACGGGCATAATCTCGGACGCTTCCGCGTGTCCGCGGCGAGCGACGCCGGCGCCTTCGGCGGGCCGTTTGTCGCGCCTCCGGTGGCCGAGATCGCGGA
Source organism: Verrucomicrobiota bacterium (assembly GCA_038226425.1). Taxonomy (GTDB): domain Bacteria; phylum Verrucomicrobiota; class Verrucomicrobiia; order Limisphaerales; family UBA9464; genus CAIVQB01. The sequence continues at coordinate 27,992 of JBBRQL010000012.1, read as the reverse complement.
CTTGGTCCTGGTCCCGGCGGCGGACCGCAAGCCAGAGCAGGCCGCGAAGCTGCTGGCCCATTTCAAGGAGCAGGCGCCCGAGCTCGCAGGTCTCCGCTCGCGCCTCGCGGCGGCGACCAAGGCGCGGTCGGATTTCGAGGCGAAGCTACCGCGCTGCCTGGTCACCGAGCGCAACGACGAGCCCCGCACCGTACGGATCCTTCCGCGCGGCAACTTCCTCATCGAGACCGGCGAGAAGGTGTCCCCGGCGCTGCCCGCCTTCCTCGTGAAGAACCCGGGCCGGCCGGCGACACGGCTGGACCTTGCGGATTGGCTGGTCTCGCGAGAGAACCCGCTGACCGCGCGCGTCGTGATGAACCGGCTGTGGCGGCAGTTCTTCGGCTTCGGCTTGTCCAAGGTGATGGACGACTTCGGCGCGCAGGGCGAACCGCCGCCCAACCAACCGCTGCTCGACTGGCTCGCCTGCGAGTTCATGGACAGCGGCTGGGATGTCCGCCACATGGTGCGGCTGATCGTCTCCAGCGAGACCTATCGGCAAGCGTCCACCGCGCCGCGCGACCTGCTGGCCCGCGACCCGGACAACCGGATCCTCGCCCGCCAAGGCCGCTGGCGCATCGAGGCCGAACTCGTCCGCGACACCGCGTTGTCCGTCGCCGGTCTCCTGTCGCCGGCCGTCGGCGGCCCGAGCGCGAAGCCGTACCAGCCCGATGGATACTGGGAGAACCTCAACTTCCCGGTGCGCGACTACGACGCGAGCAAGGCCGGGGACCAATATCGCCGCGGGCTCTACACTTGGTGGCAGCGGTCCTACACGCATCCCAGCATGCTCGCCTTCGACGCGCCGACGCGCGAGGAGTGCGCCGCCGAGCGGAACCGATCGAACATCCCGCAGCAGGCGCTCGTGCTCCTGAACGATCCCAGCTACGTCGAGGCGGCCCGGACCTTCGCGGTGCGTATCCTGCGCGAGAGCCGCGGCGACGCGGCGACGCGCATCGGCTGGGCTTGGCGGCAGGTGTTGTCGCGGGCGCCGCGCGCCGAAGAGGTCGCGGTGCTGGAGGCCCTTCTCGGTAAACATCTCGCCGAGTTCCGCGAGGACCGCGGCGGCGCCGAGGCCTATCGCAAGGTCGGCGTGGGCCGTCCGTCCGCCGACATCGACGCTGCCGAGCTGGCCGCGTGGACCGATGTCGCCCGGGCGCTGCTGAACCTGCACGAGACCATCACCCGATCCTGAACCATGGACCTCTCCTCCGAACTCCGGCAGTTCCACCGCCAGCAGCAGACCCGGCGCGTCTTCCTCGGCCGCGCGTCGCAGGGCATCGGCGCGCTGGCGTTGGCATCTTTGATCCGGCCTTCCTCGCTCCTGGCCGCGTCGGCCCGCGCGACGGGCGTGGTGGACCCGTTCCACTTCGCGCCGAAGGCCAAGCGCGTGATCTGGCTCACCATGGCCGGCGGTCCGTCGCATCTGGAGACCTTCGACCACAAGCCCAAGCTCGCGGCGATGCACGGGCAGCCGATGCCCGAGTCGTTCACCGCGGGGACGCAGATCGCCCAGCTCCAAGGGCAGAAGCTCACCTGCTACGGGCCGCAGCATAAGTTCCAACGGTTCGGCAAGTCGGGCGTCGAGATCTGCGATTTGTTCCCGAAGATCGGCTCGGTCGCCGACGACATCTGCTGGGTGCGCTCGATGACCAGCGAGGCGATCAACCACGATCCAGCGCACATGTTCATGAACACCGGCTCGCAGATCGCCGGGCGTCCGAGCATGGGCGCATGGATCACCTACGGCCTCGGTTCGGAGGCGGAGAGCCTGCCCGGGTTCGTCGTGCTGACGTCGCTCGGCCGCGGCGGCCAGAACCAGCCGATCGCCGCGCGGCAATGGGCTCCAGGTTTCCTCCCGAGCCGCTTCCAGGGCGTCCACCTCCGCAGCAAGGGCGATCCCGTGCTCTACCTCGGGACGCCCGATGGCGTCACCCGCGAGCAGCAAGGCGACGTGGTCAAGGCCGTCAACGCCCTGAACGCCCAGCACGACGCCGTCGTGGACGACCCCGAGATCGCCACCCGCATCGCGCAATACGAGTTGGCGTTCCAGATGCAGGCCAGCGTGCCGGAACTGGTCGACCTCTCGAAGGAGCCGGCCAACGTGCTCGACCTGTACGGCTGCAAACCGGGCGACGGCTCGTTCGCGTCGAACTGCCTCTTGGCGCGCCGGCTCGCGGAGCGCGGCGTGCGCTTCATGCAGCTCTATCACAAGGATTGGGACCACCATGGCGGCGTGAAGCAGGGCATCGAGTTCAAGGCCGAGGAGATCGACCGCGCGTGCATGGCGCTCATCACCGATCTCAAGCAGCGCGACATGCTGAAGGACACCTTGATCGTCTGGGCCGGCGAGTTCGGCCGCACGCCGATGAGCCAGGGCGGCGACGGACGCGACCATCACAACGCCGGCTTCACCGTCTGGATGTGCGGCGGCGGGATCAAGCCGGGCATCGTCTACGGCGCGACCGACGAGCTGGGTTACGCGGCCGTGGACAACCCCATCGACGTCCACGACCTGCACGCGACGATGCTGCGGTTGCTGGGCATCGAGCACACGCGCCTCTCGGTGAAGTTCCAGGGCCTCGACGCCCGCCTCACCGGCATCGCCGGCAAGGTGATCAAAGATCTCTTGGCCTGAGCCGGAACGACGCGGTCAGCGGCCCGGCGAGGCCCCGGCGAACCTCTCGAACGCCTTCCCGTATCGCTCCCGATCCGGACGGCCGCCTATTTGCCGGCAGGCTTGCCGGCCGGCGTGGCTTCGTAGTCGTCACCTTTGCCGGCCTCGGATGGCTCGCGGTGAGCCGGCGGCTTGACCCCGGCGGCGATCATGACCTTGTGCAGGGCTTCGATGGTCTCCTGCGACGGTTTGAAATTCCCCGGACGATGCCCCTCCGCGATCATCAAGGGCGTCCAGCCGGATCTGTTCTTCCGGTTCCAGACCTCGGCCTTCGCGCCATGGTCGGCGAGGAACTGGATCACCTTCGGCAAGTTTTTGTAGGCCGCGGCGTGCATGGCGGTCTCGCCGTTGGCATCGACGGCGTCCACATCCGCGCCGAGTTTGAGCAGCAGTTGCGCTGCTTCGATCACCTCCGGCTCTTCGCCGGCCTTCTCGTTGGCGGCGTCGGTCCCGACGACATCGCCGCAGGCGGCGATCAATGGCGTGCAGCCATCGGCATTCGCCCGCGACGGGTCCGCGCCCAGCTCGACCAGCAGCCGCATGTAGACCGCGTCCGCAGTGGCGGAGGCCATCAGGAACGGCGTCGCGCCGAGCTTGTTGTAGAGACCGGGTGCCCCGCGTCCGGTCTTCAGGCGCGCGTCCACATCGGCCCCGTGTTCCACCAGCTTCTTGATGAACTGGACGCCGCTCAACTTTCCTGAGGCGACCGGAGGCGGAGCCCCGTCGTCCTCCCCGCGGTTCGGTTTGCGGACCCAGGACATGATGTGAAGCGGAGTGAAGCCCGAACGTTGATCGTCCGGATCCGCACCGGCCTCGATCAGCGCCAAAGCGAGGTCGAAGTGGCCGTTCTCCACGGCGAGACTCAACGCGCTGCTGCCCTTGCCCGGGCCTTTGCCGGAGGGCTTGTGCGGTTGCATCGCTTCGTTCACGTCGGCACCCGCTTTCAACAAGGCGCGGACGACGTCGATGCGGCCTTCGCGCGCGGCGAAGAACAGCGGCGTGAAGCCGGAGTCGGCCAAGGGCGTGCGGAAATCAGCTCCGGCCTTGAGCAGCAGCTCCACGACTTCGGTGTTCCCCTCGGCAGCGGCCCACATCAGGGCCGTCTGACCGCGACGTTCCTTGGCGTCGATCTTCGCGCCGTGTGCGAGCAGAGCCTTCACGGGACCCGCCTTGCCGGTGCGCGCGGCGGTCATCAGCAAGGTCTCGCCGCCGCGCTGGGTCGTGTTCGCGTCCGCGCCGGCGGCGAGCAGCAGTTCCACCAACCCGGCGCCACCATCCACGCACGCCAACGAGAGAGGTGTCACGCCGTAGCGGTTCGTGGCGGCGGCGTGCGCACCGGATCTCAGCAGCAGCTTGGCCGTTTCGAGATCGTCGTGTTGCACCGCCCAATGCAACGCGGTCATGCCATCGGCCTTCGGCGCATCGACGTCGGCATGCTGCTTGAGCAGCGCGCGGAGGGTGGCGCGATCCGATCTCTCGGCGGCGTCGGCGAGCGGCGACTGGTCGGCCGCAAGGGCGGAACCGACCAGCAAGAGCGCCGACCCAAGGGCGACCGTTTTCTTGTTTGTTTGGATGCCCATCAGATCGGAAGCGGCTCGGACAACTCGTCCACCTTGCCGTTGCTGTCGGCGAACGAGCCGAGGTGGACGCCGGCTTTGTCGAGCAGCGTCAGGTGGAGATTGGCCAGCGGGGTCGGCTTGGCGAACCGGATGTGGCGCCCGCCTCTCATCCCGTGCGCCGCGCCGCCCGCGACCAGGATCGGCAGGTTGGTGTGGTCATGGATGTTCGGGTTGCCGATGCCGCTGCCGTAAAGATAGAGCGAATGGTCGAGCAAGGTGCCGTTCCCTTCCTTGGTCGCCCGCAGCTTTCCGATGAACTCCGCGAACAGCGACACATGGAAGGCGTTGATCTTCGACATCCGCTCGATCTTGGCCGGGTCGTTGCCGTGGTGCGAAAGCGGATGATGCGGGTCGGAGACGCCGATCTCGGGGTAGGTGCGGTTGCTGGTCTCGCGCGCGAGCTGGAAGGTGATCACACGCGTGACGTCGCCCTGCAAGGCCAGCACCTGCAGGTCGAACATCAGCCGCGCATGGTCGGCATACGCGGCGGGCACGCCCACAGGGCGGTCGAGGTCCGGCATCGGATTGTCCTTCGCGTCGGCGTCGGCCTTCTGGATGCGGCGCTCCACTTCGCGGACCGTGTCGAGATACTGGCCGACGCGCGCGCGGTCGCCCGGCCCGATCCCGCGCTGGAGCCGTGCCAGATCGCTGGTGAAGGAGTCGAGCAGGCTGGCGCGCCGACGCAGGGCCGCGCGGCGCTCGGCCGGGCTGCCGCCGTCACCGAAGAGGCTCTCGAAGACGATCCGCGGATGCGCCTCGGCCGGGAGCGGCGTGGTGGGCGACGACCACGAGAGATTGTTCTGATAGGCGCAGGCGTAGCCGTTGTCGCATTGGCCGACCACCTGGAGGTGGTCCATGGCGAGTTCGAGCGAGGGCAGTCGCGTCTGCTGGCCGATCTTCTGGGCCGCGATCTGGTCGACGGTGGTGCCGAGGTAGTAGTCCGAGCTCTCGGTCAGCTTGGCCTTGGCCGCGCTGAGGAAGGCGGAGTTGGACGTCGCGTGGCTGCCGGGATACGCGTTCTGCAACTCCAGGTTGGAGATCACCGTGACGTGTTCCTTGACCGGCGCGAGCGACCGGAGGATGGGCGAGAGCTCGCCGAGCATCGCGCCGCCGGACGGCGTCCAACGGCTCTGGTCGCAGCCCATCGGCATGAAGACGAACCCGAGCCGGCGCACCGGATCCGCGGCCGTCCTCGCCAGCGGCGTCGCGGCGGGGACCATCGATTCCAGCAACGGCAACGCCAACGTCGCTCCGACGCCGCGCAGGAACGTCCGGCGCGGCATGAATTTTTTGGTGATGAACCTCATGGTGCTTTCCTCAGGGTGAACGGGGCGCTTTTGGCGACGCCAAGCAGGATCGACGAGAAGCGGTGACCATCCGCCCGCGCTTCGCGGACGATCTTGCGGACGGCAGGAGCGTCGGAGGCCTCCACACCGCGACCGAGCGCGAAGGTGAGCAGTTTCTCGGTCAATGCGGTGACGAACAGGTCGGGGCGTCTGAGCAAGGCCTGCTCCAGCCCGGCCACGCCGTCGAACTTGCTGCCGTCCGGCAGACCGCCCGCGACATCGATCGGCTGCCCGTCTTCCGCCGTGCGCCAGCCCCCGATGGCATCGAAGTTCTCGAGCGCGAAGCCGACCGGGTCCATCAAGTTGTGGCAGCTCGCGCACGCGGCATCGGCGCGGTGCGCGGCGAGACGCCGGCGCATCGGCAACGAGTCGGAGACGGAGTTCTCCTTGAGCGCCGGAACGGTCGCGGGCGGCGGCGACGCGGCGTTGCCGAGCAGGTTCGCGAGGACCCAGTTCCCGCGGATCACCGGTGACGTGCGCGTGGCGTAGGACGTGACGGTGAGCACGCTGCCTTGGCGCAGCAGACCGCCGCGCTCGCTGTGCGGTCCCAACGCCACCCGGCGGAAATGCGAGCCGTACACGTTCGGGATGCCGTAGTGCTTCGCGAGCCGTTCGTTCAGGAAGGTGCGGTCGGTCTTGATCAGGTCGAGCACGCTACGGTCCTCGCGCAGCATCGTCTCGAAGTGCAACTCGGTCTCGCGGCGGAACGCTTGGCGCAGATTGTCGTCGAAATCGGGGAACAGCCGCAGGTCGGGCGAGAACGATCCCAGGTTGCGGAGGTGCAGCCATTGTCCGGCAAAGTTATCGACCAAGCTCCGGGCGCGCGGATCGGCCAGCATCCGGCGCACCTGCTTCTCCAGCACCCTCGGCTTGTGCAGATCTTCCCGCTCCGCCAGCGCGAGCAGCTCGTCATCGGGGATGCTGCTCCAGAGGAAGAACGAGAGCCGTGAGGCGAGGGCCACGTCGTCGATGCGATAGACAGCGTCCGGCTTGAGGCCGGGCGGGTCCGGCTCGATGCGGAAGAGGAACGCGGGGCTGACGAGGATCGCGCCGAGGGCCGACTCGATCCCGGCCTCGAAGCCGCCCTCCGCATCGGCTCTGGCGAAGAACTCCATCGGCTTCTCGAGGTCGGCGCTCGTGACCGGGCGGCGATAGGCGCGGCGCAACAACGGACGGAGGATGTTCTCGGCGGACGAGGCTCCCAGCAAAGCCCCGGCGGGCGCATCGCCGAAGACCCGGCGCCGGCTCGGCGAGCTGCCCGGCCCCTTCGAGTCGTAGGCGCCGTTGATGGAGACCTGATAGACGGCCGGCGTGAGGCGCGGATGCCGGTGCATGTTGTAGTGCGCCTGATACGGCTGGCGCCGGGTCTCGGGCAGCGACGACGGGTTCTTCAAGAACGCGACGCCGACCTGATGGGGGCCGGCGGCGACGGGCACGCGGACCTTCAGATGCGCGTCCACCTTCTCGAAGTTCCGGTCGCCCTTCGGCGGCGAGACCGTGAAACGTCCCACGCTCCCGCGGTCCAGCAGCACCTCCAGTTCGTGGGCCTCCCGCAGGCCTTCCACCTCCTCGTTGCGGTCCCGCGTGAGCCGGACCTGGATCTCATACTCGCCGTCGCGCGGGAACGTGTGCTCCAGCACCATCCCGCCGCGCGTGCCGAAGGGCAGCCCCTCGACGTGCTCCTCCTGCGTGAGGTCCGGCGGGGCCCGGAAAGTGTCGCCGCCCGGCTTGCGCTGCGGTGCGCCGACCGCGAGACGGCTGATCTTTTCGGCGGCGGTGATGTAGCGGTCCAGGAGCGTCGGCGACAGATCGCCCACCGTGACGTTGTCGAACCCATGGCTCGCGTCATCCTTCGGCAACAACGCCGCGGCGTCGATGTCCAGAGCCAGCAGGTCGCGGATGGCGTTCTGATATCCGGTGCGGTTGAGCCGTCGAAACGTCTCCGTGCGCCCCGGATCCGGGTCCGCCGCCGCCGCGCGGTCGAGCAGGGAAACCAACTTGCCCACGACCTCATCGTAGGCTGGGTCCGACGGACGGTCCTTCCCTACCGGCGGCATCTGCCGCGCGCCCAGCTTGCGGACGACCTGCTCCCAGGTGTCACGATGCTCGGTGACACCCGCTTGAAGGATCCCCGTGAGGTCGAGCCCGCCCTTCTTCGTGTCGGCATCGTGGCAGTCGGCGCAATACCGGTTCACCACCGATCGGACCGGCGCGGGCAGGGGTGAGCGCAGAAGCGTGGCCGCGCCGGAATGGAACCCGACCGACCACAGGAGCAACACGGCCAGCCCGCCGGACAACCTTGGAATCCCCTCCATGACGGCATGGCATCGATCGATGCGGACGGGGTGTTTCAAAGCATGGAAAACTTGGGGAAACGCCCGGGTCCCGACAAGGACAAAGCCGGGCTCGCCGCGAGCCTGACGTCATCAAAAGCGCTTCCGCAGGAACTTCCGCACGACGTCCAGCCGTTCGGCGTCGTAGAACATCGACCCGCCATGGGCCGCGCCGTGGACCACCTCCAGTTGTGCCGGCGCCTTGACGCGCTCGTAGGCACCGAGCAGTTCCAGCGCTTGGTTGACCGGCATCTGCGGATCCTGGTCGCCGTGCAGCAACAGCAGCGGAGGATCGGCCCTGTCCACCTGGAAGACCGGGCTGGCCAGCCGTGCCAACGCCGGCACGGCGTCCGGTTGTCCGCCGAGCAGCAGGTCCAGCGCGGGCACGCGCACGCTGAGCCCGTGCGGTGTCGATTGCTGGAGGATGGTCGTGAGGTCCGACGCGCCGTAGAAGCTGATGATCCCCTGCACGTCGGAGCTCCGGGACCGGTCGTCGCCGACTTCACCCTCCAGTTCCGCGGAGCCGTTGGAGACGCCGACCAATGCGGCCAGATGCCCGCCCGCGGAATCGCCGGCGATCAGGATCTTCTTGGTCGGCAATCGCCATTCCCTGCCGTGCCCGCGCAGGAACCGGATCGCGGCCTTGAGGTCGTGGGCCTGCGCCGGGAACTTCGCCTGCGTGGAAAGCCGGTAATCGACGCTGGCGACCGCGTAGCCGTCTTCGACCAGTTTCCCGAGCGGCATGCTCTTGCGGGAGCCCGAGCGCCACGCGCCGCCATGCACCCAGACGATCAGCGGCGCGTGCGACCGGCTGGGTGGAAGATGCAGGTCCAGCAGCAGTGCCTGCGCTCCGATGCGGGCAAATTCGACATCGCGGACGACCCGCGCCGGGGCGGCATCGGCGGCACGGCAGCGAAGGCCGGCCAACTGGAGGACGCAGAAGAGGCAGAGCAGAGCGTGCTTCATGAAAGGAATACCGCAGGCTATCGCGACCCCGGCGGACTGACCAGCCAAGGTGCAATGACGGGCAGGGCCGATTCTCGTTGATTTCGCGTGGATTTTGGCCGGATCCGATTCGTCCCAAAGCAAACGCCCTAGTTGAACCAACGGTCTCCTTGGAAGAAATCTTTGGATTTGTTGAACATTTTGATGCGTCGGCCCTGCGACTCGTGCCGCGGAGGCGCGATCAGAAGTGGCGGCCGAGGCAGCCGTCGCAGAGTTGCACAGGCTCTGCGGAAATCACCGGCCGGAAAGAGCATATCGAAAACAGGAAAGCATGAGAACCCGGGCTTGGCCCATCCCGTTGCTGTTGTCCCGCTTTCCGGATGGGTCTCTTACAGAAAGCCGATTGCACTCTGCTGGATCACCGGTCCGCGATTCCCGGATGCCGCCACTTGCCAAGGGGCAAGACCTCGCTTCACACACGGGAGCCGAAGAAGTCCGGGAGCACGGGCGGCCCGCCCGCGCGTGACCCGCCACCAAGACATCCGCGTGGTCGGGCCGTGAGCGCCCACTTCGAGACCGCGAACAAAATGGAACCACAAACACGACAGGGCTGAACCCGCGCCGTGTCCCTCGGCGACCCTGCCGATCTGCTGTCGCCGGATCCAGCCCGCGAAGGCTGGATACTTCACCCGATCATCCGCGCGAACTCCACTCCGCTCGCTCCGCCCGGATTCTAACTCCCGCAATATCTCCGCTCGCTTCGCCGCAGGCGTCCGGATCCTCCCGGCAGCGTCCCTCTTCTTTGGATTCATACCCGATGACATCAAATCCATATCCGGGCAACTATCACCTCTAGGCTCCCGCATGCATACTGGCGCCACGCGTGACGCTTACAGTTCCTTGATGACTTCCACCTTGGCGTCGCCGCGGTTGTGGAAGCCCCGGGGTGAAATAGGCCAGCCCAGGGCAACGCCCTGGGTCCGATGGACAAAACCAATGCAAGCCCTGTAGGGGCGGCGCAACCGATATGCCGCCCCTTCAGGGCTCGATGAGATGACGACGAATACCCAGGGCCTTGCCCTGGGCTGGCATGTCGCGCGCCGTTGGCGCTGATCGGCGACACCACCTTCACCCGACAACCTGATGCCCCCGGAGATCACAGAAAGAAAATTGCGCCGTCATGCAATCGCGATGGCGGCGTTCCCTTCCCCGCACGCTTCGGCCAACAAGCCCTCAGGGCGCCACGTCCGAGGCGTCGAGCGCGGCGTTGCTGATCTTGGCGTCCCAGCGTTTGTTCGGGCTGGCCGGGATGGTCGTGCCGCTGAACACGCCGTAGAACTGGCCCCAGACCAGTTGGCTCGGCTTAGCGCCGGCGGAATGGCCGTCCACGAAGACAGTGTTCACGCGCTGGACATGCTTCTTCCATTGCGACTGGAAGCGGTAGTTCTGGTTGCCCTTGGGCGCGGTCTGGTTGGGGAAGGAGCCGTTGGCCCAGTAGCCGTCGAGCCAGGCCGCGTCGGCCTTCTCGTTGCCGATGCCGCCGCCGATCTCCTTGGGGTTGTCGGATCCGTTGACCTCGGTGACCGCCACGACCTCCGACGGGCGCTCGACGCTGGAGGCCTTGAAGGCCTTGTTCGCCACGCCCGCGTCGCCGCCGAACACGCCGAGGTAGTTGAAGCCGTAGGACAGGAAGCCGGTGATCGCCGGGTTGAACTCGCCGGGCTCGGTCTTGTAGGTGAGGCCGCGACGTTTCTTCGGGCAGATCCAGACCTTGGGCGCGCCGGTGTAATTGGACATCACGCTGGCCGGGGTGCGGAGCCATTCGCCGCCGGCGTTCAGGCCTTTGGAGTTCTTGTAGGGTCCGACCGCCCACCATTGGTTGGGGAAGGTGTCGCGGTTGTCGTCCGCGTACATGATCATGGCGAGGCCGATCTGCTTGGTGTTGCTGAGGCAGGCGGCGCCCGCGCCCTTGTCCTTCGCCTTGCTCAAGGCCGGCAACAACATGCCGGCGAGGATCGCGATGATGGCGATGACCACCAGCAGCTCGATCAGGGTGAACCCGGCGGCGCCGCGGGCTGTGGCCGTCGGAAGAGAAGACGCGTCGGCGCGAAGAGAGCGGGTTTTCCGACCGGAACGAGCGGGGTGCATGGCTCTTTCTCGGGTGCCGGACGGGTTTTGACAAGCCTCGCGGGACGGTGAGTGGGATCCGAAGCGACGGTCGGTCGTGGCGCAGGTCTGCGACCGGCGGTTCCGCCGAGTTCTGCTCGGTAGCGCACGAGGTGATGCCGCGCGCCTGGACGCTGGTGGCGTGCTGCGGACTAGAAAGTCCGCGCTCCCAGAGGGCGGACTTTCCAGTCCGCCCGGCCGGCGGTCCCCTATATCCGGCAAGCAACGATGGCGGCTGCCCGCTGACATCGGCTTTTTCGACGGATCGGGCCCGGGAGGCTTGCAGAGAGCCGTGCGCGCATGGATCAAAGTGGCGTGCGGCAGGGTGGAAAGTCGGAGCACCCAGGGAGAACGCAACTCGACGCTACGGCCGCGTCTGCCTCGGGCGCTTCGGACCAAACCCCGGGCGTCTTTTTGTCAGCCAGGGCCCAAAAATCCTCTTCACCAACCTCGGAGTGGTTGAGGCACCCGACCAAGCCGTCCCTTTGGAGCCCATGGTACGGCCTGTCATGTCCGGACCGGGCCGGACACGACAGGCCCGTGCGTCACGCGCGGTCAGGCCTTGGCGATCAGTTGCCGCAGCACGTAGGGCAAAATCCCGCCGTGCTGGTAGTAATCGATCTCGATGGGCGTATCGATGCGGCAGCGGACGGCCACGTTCTCGACCGTGCCGTCCTTGCGGGTGATGCGGAGGGTGAGGTCCTGCTGGGGCTTGATCGAGGCATCGAGACCGACGATGTCGTAGGTCTCGGTGCCGTCGAGCTTCAGCGTCTGCGCAGTGGAGCCTTCCTTGAACTGCAGCGGCAGCACGCCCATGCCGACGAGGTTGGAGCGATGGATGCGCTCGAAGCTCTGCGCGACGACGGCCTTCACCCCGAGCAGACTGGTGCCCTTGGCGGCCCAGTCGCGGCTGGAGCCGGTGCCGTATTCCTGGCCCGCGAAGACGATGAGCGGCGTACCGTCGGCGATATGGCGCTCGGCCGCCTCGTAGATGCTCAGCTTCTCGCCGGAGGGCTGGTAGATCGTGTCGCCGCCCTCGGCGCCGCCGAGCATCAGGTTCTTGATGCGGACGTTCGCGAAGGTGCCGCGGGTCATCACCCGGTCGTTGCCGCGACGGCTGCCGTAGCTGTTGAAATCGGCGAAGGCGACGCCGTTATCGAGCAGGTACTTGCCGGCGGGCGACGACTTCTTGATCGCGCCGGCGGGCGAGATGTGGTCGGTCGTGACGCTGTCGCCGAAGATGCCCAACGCGCGAGCGCCGGTGATCGGCTTGATGGCCCCGGACTGGAGCGAGAAGCCGGTGAAGAACGGCGGCTCCTGGATGTAGGTGCTCTGCGCGTCCCACTCGTAGACGTTGCCGATGGTGGACGGGATCTCGTTCCACTTCGGGTTCTGCTCGGCGAAGTTGCTGTAGAGCCGGCGGAAGACCTCGGGCTTGAGCGCGGCCTGCAGCTGGTCGCGGACCTCCTGCAACGTGGGCCATAGGTCCTTGAGGAACACCGGCAGCCCGTCCTTGCCGGTCCCGATGGGCTCGGAGGCGAGGTCGATGTCGACGCGGCCGGCGAGGGCGAAGGCGACGACCAGGGGCGGCGACATGAGGAAGTTCGCCTTGATGTTCTGGTGGACGCGCGCCTCGAAGTTCCGGTTGCCGGAGAGGACGCTCGCCGCGACGAGGTCGTTCTTCACCACGGCCTCCTCGATCTTCGGGTCGAGCGGACCGGAGTTGCCGATGCAGGTGGTGCAGCCGTAGCCGACGGTCTGGAAACCGAGCTGGTCGAGGAACGGCGCGAGACCGGTCTTGTCGAGATAATCGGTGACCACTCGGCTGCCGGGCGCCAGCGAGGATTTCACCGCCGGGTTGACAGTCAGGCCCTTCTCGACCGCCTTCTTCGCCAAGAGGCCGGCGGCGAGCATCACGCTCGGGTTCGACGTGTTGGTGCAGCTGGTGATGGCGGCGATGAGCACGGATCCGTGGCCGATCCGCGAGCCGTCCACTTGGGCGCTCACGCTGGTGAACTCCTCGGCCTTCTTGCCGAAGCCGGCCTCGGCGATCGGCTTGCTAAAGGAGCCGACGAACGTGTCCTTCAGCTTGGAGAGCTCGATGCGGTCCTGCGGGCGCTTGGGTCCGGCGACGCTCGGCACGACGGTGGAAAGATCGAAGTCGACGACCTGCGAGTACTCGATCTGGCCTTTCGCCGGGATGCCCCACAGGCCCTGCGCCTTGTAGTAGCTCTCGTACAACGCGACCTGCTCGTCGCTGCGGCCGGTGGCGCGGAGGTAGGCGGAGCATTCGGCGTCGATGGGGAAGAAGCCCATCGTGGCGCCATATTCCGGGGCCATGTTGGCGATGGTGGCCCGGTCGACCACCGGCAGCGCCGAGGCGCCGGGGCCGAAGAACTCGACGAACTTGCCGACCACCTTGGTCTTGCGCAGCAGCTGCGTGATGGTGAGCGCGAGATCGGTGGCGGTGACGCCTTCGCGGAGAGCGCCGGTGAGGTGGACGCCCACGACATCCGGCGTGAGGAAATACACCGGCTGACCGAGCATGCCCGCCTCGGCCTCGATGCCGCCGACGCCCCAGCCGACGATGCCGATGCCGTTGATCATCGTGGTATGCGAATCGGTCCCGACCAGCGTGTCGGGATAGTGGACGCCGCCCTGCTCGAGCACGCCCTTGGCGAGGTGCTCGAGGTTGACCTGGTGGACGATGCCGATGCCCGGCGGCACGACCTTGAAGGTGTCGAACGCCTGCATGCCCCACTTGAGGAACTGGTAGCGCTCGCGGTTGCGGGAGAACTCGAGGTCGAGGTTCTTGGCCAGCGCGTCGGCGTTCCCGGCGAAATCCACCTGGACGGAGTGGTCGACCACGAGATCGACCGGCACGAGCGGCTCGATGATCTTCGGGTTCTTGCCGAGCTTGGCGACGGCGGTGCGCATGGCGGCGAGGTCGACGAGCAAGGGCACGCCGGTGAAGTCCTGGAGCACGATGCGCGCGACGACGAAGGGGATCTCGGCGGTGCGCTCCTCGGTGGGCTTCCAATTGGCGAGCTCCTTGATGTTCGCCTCCTGCACCTTCAGGCCGTCGCAGTTCCGCAGGACCGATTCGAGCACGAGGCGGATGGAGACCGGCAGTTTGGAGACCGGCCCGACGCCGGCTTTCTCCAGGGCGGGGAGGGAGTAGAACTGCCCGGTCTTGCCGTGGCCGAGGTCGAAGGACTGCAGGGTGCCGAAAAGGTTGTGCGGCGTGCTCATGGATTCTTGGATGGTGCGGGAATCAGTTCAAAAACGCGGCCCTGACCGTGAGGCGTGGCGAAAACAGCGTCAAGGACCGGACCCCGGCGGGGTGCGGTCCGAAGTGGCGGACACGGCAGCGGCGAAGAGTCGCGCTTGCTCCGTAGAAAACACCGGCCGGAGAGAGAATCTGGAAAACAGGAAAGCTGGAAAACCGGAGTTTTGCCGGCTCTGTTCCTGTTTTTCTGCCTTCCAGATTGATCTTTTCCGAGCCCTTCCAATTCGGACCGTCACATCTAATCGCCCCCCCCGGACGGAAAATATCGGATCGAACGCCGGTACGTCCGGTGGCGTCAGCTGCGCGCGCGTGGTGTGCCCGGCGTGGAGCCGGGGCCGTGCCGGAAAGGCGAGGGGCCTTGCCCGGTCCTTCCACGTGCGCCAGTTTGCGCGGACGAGATGACGTTGGTCTTGCCCAGTACCGGTCGAAGACAGCGGTGGCGATCGCCTTTGGTGGTCGCGCTGCTGGTGTCGCTGGCGTTGCATCTCTACGTGTTCTTCGTGGCGTGGCTCGTGCCTGAGCTCATCCGCCGCGGCTGGATCCCCGAATGGTTGAAGCCGGTCGTCGCCGCCGTGGCGCCCGCCGTCGTGGCCCAAGACCCGGCAAAGGCCCGGCCCGTGCCGCCGCCCGACATCGAGATCCCGCTCCAGTTCATCGAGGTGGACCCCGCGCTGGCCGCGACGGAACCGCCGAAGGATGCCCAGTTCATGTCCACGGCGAACACCGTGCTCGCCAACCCGGTCCCGTCCACCGAGGCCAAGCGCGAGCCGCGCATCGACGGCCGGCGCGAGGACACCCTGAAAACGTTCGAGACCGTCCGACCGACGAAAGTCGTCGAGCCGGTGGTGCCCGAGGACCTCGTGAAAGAGATCGCGCGCGAAGCGATGAAGCCGCTGCCCAAAGGCGGGCTGAAGGCGGGCGACCTCGTGCTGGCCAAGCGTGTTCCCGACGCGAAGACCGACCGGCCGCAGGAAGCGCGCGAAGCGCAGGAATCCCGCGAGCCCAAGGTCCCGGCGCAGAAGAAGCGCAAGACCGTGAGCCAGGCCCGCGCCGAACGAGGGATGATGGTGGGCGAGCAGATGAAGCTCGACGGCGGCGCGCCGCGCTTCGGTATCGAGCCGACCTTCAACGTCAAGGCCACGCAGTTCGGCGAATACAGCAGCCGGCTCACCGCGGCCGTGCAGGCGCGCTGGTACCATCTGCTCGACGAGCGGCACTACTCGCTCGAGCGCACCGGCAAGGTGGTCGTGCGCTTCAAGCTGCATCCCGACGGATCGGTCAGCGCGATCACCACCAAGCTCGAGACCACCGGCGAGCTCTATTCCCTTCTCTGCGAGCTCGCGATCGAGCAGCCCGCGCCCTTCGGCAGATGGCCGCCGGCGCTGCTGCACGAGATCGGTGCCGAGCCCGTCGAGGTCACCTTCACGTTCAACTACTTCTACAACTGACCTGATGTCCGCCTCCATCCGCGATGCCGGCCCGTTCATGTGGCTGCTGCTCACCCTCTCCGTGGTCGCCCTCGCCTACATCCTCGAGCGCGCCTGGGCCCTCCGCCGTTCCCGGGTCATGCCGCCCGCGCTCGCCGAGGCGCTCGCCGACCGCGACCCGGCCGAGGTCCGCACCGTCTGCCACGCCAGCCCGTCGCCGCTCGGCCGCCTCGCGCTCGCGGTCGTGGACCATCTGGCTTGGCCGAAGGCCGAGAACGTCAGCGCCCTCGAGGTCCGCGCCCGGCAGGAGGTCGCCCTGATGGAGCGCGGCCTGGTCGTCATCGAGATCATCGTCGGCATCGCGCCGCTCATCGGCCTCGTGGGCACCATCTACGGGATCATCCCGCTCTTCGGCGATTTCGGGAAAGCGGTGTCGGGCGACAACGCTCTGTTGGCGAAGGGCATCGCCGCCGCGCTCAACAAGACCCTCGCCGGCCTCGGCGTGGCGATCCCGGCGCTGGTCGCGTGGAGCTATTTCAACAAGAAGGTCGAGTTCCTCGCCGTCGAGCTCGAAGGCCAGTGCGACGCGCTCATCCGCCGCTACTACCTCGGCTCCCCCCGGACCGGCGAGGCCCCGGCGGTCCCGCCTTCCCGCCCATGAAGTTCTATCCGCGGCGTCGGCGCACCGCGCCGGCCATCATCATCATCTCGCTGGTCGACGTGTTGATCGTGCTCGTGATCTTCCTGCTCACGGCCACGACCCTCAAGAGCCAGCCGTCGGTCAAGCTCACGCTGCCCGAGACCGGCGACACGCCGAAGCAGGGCGCGGCGGACGAGAAGCCGCCGATGATCGTCACCGTGGCGGTGAACGAACCGCACTACTTCGTGGGCAACCGGCCGGTGACCAGCGACAAGCTCCAGTCCGAGCTGAAGCTCGCGGCATCGGCCGATCCGGAGACGCGGCTGATCATCCGTGCCGACGGCGGGGCGGAGTGGCGGCTCGTGGTGAAGGTGATGGAGTTCGCCAAACTCGCCCCGATCACCCATGTGAAGGCCTTCACCAAAGGCGCCGCCCCGGCCGGGCAACGCTGACACGGCGAGGCTCTCGCTCACGTCCTACGCTCCTCTGGGAGGGCGGGTTTTCCGGACCGCCCGGCGGAACTCGTCGGCCCGCTGCGGCCGGAAGTCCGCGCGTCCGGCCGCGTTTCGTTTCGGATACGGCGGCGTGCCTCTCGGACATTGTCGCCCGCCCGCTCCCGATCGTACGATGTCTTCCGTTCACTGAACCTCGGTACCGTTTCCACGACATCTTTTCCTGATCATGCCCAATCCCTGGACCGGCAAAGGCAACCCGTACACGCGCAAAGAAGTCCGCGACCGCTTGATGAGCACCATCAAGAAGGGCGACGCCATCATCGCCGGCGGCGCCGGCACCGGCATCAGCGCCAAGTTCATCGAGAAAGGCGGCGCCGACCTCATCATCATCTACAACTCCGGCCGCTTCCGCATGATGGGCCATGGCTCGACCGCGGGCATGATGGCCTATGGCGACGCCAACGCCATCGCCATGGAGATCGGCGAGTACGAGGTGCTGCCCGTGGTCGAGGAATGCCCGGTCATCTGCGGCGTCCACGCCACCGATCCGCGCCGCCGCATGTGGCACTGGCTCGGCAAGGTGAAGGAGATGGGCTTCAGCGGCGTGAACAACTTCCCCACCCACACCATCGTGGACGGCCACTTCCGCGGCGTGCTGGAGGAGACCGGCATGAGCGTGAAGAAGGAGTACGAGATGATCGCGCTCGCCCGGCGCATGGATCTCTTCTCCATCGTCTACGTCGGTTCGCCCGAAGAGGCCGTCGAGATGGCCAAGGCCGGCGCCGACGCGATCATCGCCCACGTCGGCACCACGGTCGGCGGCAGCATCGGCGTGAAGAGCGCGGTGAAGAGCTGGGACTTCACCATCCAGCGCACCCAGGAGATCATCGACGCCGCGACGCGCGTGCGGAAGGACATCTTCTTCCTCTGCCATGGCGGCCCGATCAACACCCCGGCCGACGCCGACCGCGTGATGAAGGCGACCGACGCCGTCGGCTTCGTCGGCGCGACCAGCCTGGAGCGGATGGGCATCGAGGCATCGCTGACCAACCTGACCAAGGAGTTCAAGGCCTTGAAGGCACCCGCCGCGAAGAAGTTCGGCAAGAAAGCGAAGGTATAGACCCAGGTCTCGTCCGATCGGGGCGGGCGGACCCTTGCGCAGGATCCCGAACCGGTGTCCCACCGAGTTGTGCTGGGCAGGACCCGAGACGAGGCCCACGCGCTTGGATACGGGTGGCGCGGGGCGGACTGGAAAGTCCGCCTTGCCGGCGAGCGAGACCCGTCGCTCACCACGCCGATGGTCCGGAGGTCGATAGTGATCGCGACGGAGCGCCTTGCTGTGACGCGACCCTCAGCTGCGATGGCGCGCGCCATGGAGCGTCCGGCGTCGAGAGGGACACGCTGTCCGATCCAACATGGACCTACTTCGCAGCCGCAAGGCGGCGCAGTTCGTCGAAGTCGGCGTCGTTCCGGGCGGGATCAAAACCGATCTTGATCTCCGCGGCACGAAGCTGTTCCAGCCGCTCGCTGAGCTTGGCCCGCAGTCCTCGATCCGTGGCCACGATCCAGATCCCGGCCACGGTCGCCTCGCCGGTGATGGTGACCCCCTGCTCGGTACGTTCCCAACGGGCGTCATGGATACCGTTGGCATCGATCCGGAAGACGTCGGCGACGCCACGCAGATAGGCCGGCATCGGGAACCGCCACGTGGCCGGGCGAGGCGGACCGAACCTGAACACCTTTTCCACCGGATCCGGCACATACGCGAGGTCCAACGCGAACAGGGCCGCGCCGGTCGGCGCACAGACGGTCGCCAGATCCCAATCCGGGGACCCATCGGGTTTCCGTGTCCGCGAGGAGTGACCGGCGTCGCCCTCCAACAGGATGCCGTCCAGCAAGCGGATTATCCGGCCCACCTCGGTGATGGGCTGCAACAGGTCGCGGAACTTCACCAGCGACTTGAGGCTGAGGTTGAACCAGTAGAGCGACGTGATGCGGCTCGCCAGCGCGTGGTAAGCTTGCGAACGAAGTTCGTCGGGCGTGGGCGACGTGCGTTGTCGGCCGCCGTAGCTTCCCCAGCCGTCATGCGCGCCTTGCGACCAGTAGGCCACGGGCATCGGGCGGTTGAGGTCGCGCAACGAGCGGCACATGTCGCCGATGGTCTCCAGCGGGGCGCCCCAGCGCAGAGTCGCGCCGTTCCAACGGTCATACTTCGTCCAAGCATCGGGCGCCGGTGCGCCGACCCGGTAGGCATCGTAGTGGGGATAGTCGGACAGGCCGGCGTAAAAGCGCCAGACCCGTTCCTCGCTGTGCGTCACCGAGGTCGGCAGCCGGGTCGCCTGATAAGGCGCGAACGCGCGCCAGACGTCCATGGGCGGGACCGGACGGCCGCCGCCGTATTGGGGCTCGCCGAGGAACTCGACGGCATGCAAACGAGGCAACATCGCGTCTTGGTCGTAGTGCGCCAACGGCTGGAACCGGTTCATGTATCGCATCGGATATTCGCCGAACAGTTCCGGGTTGTCGGTGTAGCCGGGAACTTCCTGGTGCATGCCGGCGTCCACGTGGAGCCGCTTCAGCGTCTTGAGATACGGCACGCACTGTAGCGTGTTGCTGCCGCCGAGGGCTGCCGCGATCCAGCCGCCGCTGATGTCGAAGCGCTCCCGCTTGATCCGCAGGTGCGCCCACAGCGAGCTCCGCTCTCCGGCCGGATCCTCGATCTCGACCTCGACCGCCGCGTAGGTCAGCGGCAAGGCTCCCGTCGCCACGCGGGCGCCGCCCTTGTCGCGGGCGGGGATGCGCCGGTCGGCGGGGAACGCGGCCAGGTTCGTCAGGACGTTCTGCGGACGCAGCGCGCGCCACGTGGCGTTGCCGTCCGGCAGCCATAGCCGGCAGGAGCGGAGCGTAACGGCCTCGCCGGATCCGTTGGCGACATGGAAGACCAGCGAGTCCGGGAACACGCTTTCGGTGCCCGACAGGAAGGTGACCGCCGAGATCCAGACCTGCGGGCGATCGATGCGGATGGGTGACCGTTGTGTGTCTTCACCGCGGCCGGACTCCAGATCGGCGGTGGTGCCGACGCCCCAATTGGTGCCACGCCCGTTGAAGGTCCAGCAGGTGAGCCCGCCCGGCGGCAGGAGCAGGCTGTTGGACGGCCACGCCGAAGGAAAGTCGTGCCACGCCCAATCACCTCGGGCGAGCCACTCGGCCGGCTCCTGCCCGCGCATCCGCAACGGGGCGCTGGCATCCAGCGTGATGGGATGATGCGAGGCGTTGCGCACGAAGAGCTGCACGCGCGCCCCCAACTGCGGGTCCGGTTCGCGCCGGTAGCGGAGCTCCGGAGACTGGATGTGCGGGATGACCGAGATGCCCGCGACTTCCAGGACGGACGCCGACGAAGCCGGTCCGCCCGCCAAGAACAGGGCCGCCACCAAAGAAAGGAGGAGTTCCGCGGTCGTCGGTCGGACGACGCGCGGGTTCAAGCAGATCTGAGCACGGGGAGCACGCATGCGGAGTTCGCCAAGGATCCATGGACTGTCGCGCCATTTCAACCCTCGGCGCGCCAACAAAGCCATGTGGATACTGGATCACGATGCTTCGGCCGACTTCCCGAACTCTCCCGCTCCCGTACAGCTCATTCCGCCGGTCCGGCAGCCGTCACGACAGCGCGGCCTTTGTGCGCGTCCGTGGTCGCGGTCCGCCTACCAGTCCGAGCAGTTCGCCCATCAGAAAGGCCCGCCTGCGTATTTTGCCGAGCTTATGCCGTGAGCGGGTGTCACCCATCGCGGCGTGATTCCTTCCTCGCGTGCTTCTCGGGACCCATTTCTACCGATCGGACGGCGGCCGTGCGTGCCGCTGTTGCACCGCCCCGGGCGGGTACGGTCATGGATCAACGCCTTCCTCGCCGCCACCGCGGTGGTCCAAGCGGCGGCCGCGCCTAGCATCGCCCGAATCTGGGACGAAGAGATCCTGTCGGCCATCCGCATCGACAAGCCGCATCCGCCGGTCCACGCGCGCAACCTCTTCAGCCTCTCGACGGTGATGTACGACGTCTGGGCGGCCTACGATCCGACCGCGGTGGGCTATGTCTATCGCCAGAAACACACCGCCGCCGACGTCGCGGCCGCGCGTCGAGAAGCGATCAGCTACGCGGCTTATCGGATGCTCAAGGAACGCTATGCGCTGTCGAAGAGCGCCACCAACACGCTCCCCGCGCTCGATGCGCGGATGGTGGCGTTGGGCTATGCCCCCGCCGATGTCTCGCGCGATGTCTCGACGCCGGCCGGCCTCGGCAACACCGTCTACGACGCCGTCCACGCCCGCTTCATCGATGACGGTTCGTTGCAGACGCGCACGCCGGCGTACTCCGATCTACCGCCGGCGGAGGGCGGCTACGCTCCGGTCAACGGCTTCCTCAACACCGGGCTGGGCGGCACCGCCGATGCGGACGACAACGGCAACACGTTCAACACCCTCTTCAACGTGGATCGATGGCAGCCGATGAAGGTCGCCAACGCCCAGGACCAGAACGGCCTTCCGACCGGTCCGCTCCAGTCATTTCTCGGGTCGCAGTGGCTCGGGGTCAGGCCGTTTGCGCTTGCTCGCGCTGACACTTCCCGACCCTTCATCGACCCGGGTCCGCCGCCGATGCTCAGGGGAGCCAGCAGCACGGAATTCCGGGCCAATGTGGTGGAGTGCATCCGTCGGAGCAGCGAGATGACCCCGGACGATGGTGTCACCATCGACCTCTCTCCTGGTGCCCTCGGCAACAATGCTCTCGGCACCAGCGACGGCAAAGGCCACCCGGTCAATCCAGCCACCGGTCGACCCTATGTGCCGAACGTGGTGAAGCGCGGCGACTTCACGCGCGTGCTTGCCGAGTTCTGGGCGGACGGCCCGAACTCCGAGACGCCGCCCGGCCATTGGAACACCTTGGCGAACGGCGTGAGCGACAGTCCCGCCTTCGTCAAACGCATCGGCGGCGGCGGGCCGGTCGTGGACGACCTCGAATGGGATGTGAAGCTCTACTTCGCCCTCAACGGCGCGGTCCACGATGCCGCCTGCTCCGCTTGGTCGCTCAAGCGTTACTATGATGGCTGGCGGCCCATCAGCGCCATCCGCTACATGGGCGCCCAAGGACAATCGAGCGATCCCGGGCTACCATCTTATCATACCAACGGCCTGCCGCTCATCCCCGGCCTGGTCGAGCTCGTCACCGCTCAGACGGCCCAAACGGGAGGGCGCCATACCGGCCTGCCAGCGGGCAAGGTCGTCATCCTTTCTTGGCCCGGACAGCCGGCCAAGCCGGTCACGGAGCACAGCGGGGTCCGTTGGATCCGCCCGGAGACGTGGGTGCCTTACCAAAAGGCGAACTTCGTCACGCCTGCCTTCCCCGGCTACACCTCGGGCCACAGCACGTTCAGCCGCTCGGCGTCGGAAGTGCTCACAGCGATCACCGGATCCGCCTTCTTCCCCGGCGGTCTCGGAATCTTCACCGCAAAGGCCGACAGCCTGACCTTCGAGAAAGGACCTGAAGCGCCCATCCAGTTGCAGTGGGGCACCTATCACGACGCGGCGGACCAGGCCGGACTCTCCCGGATCTGGGGCGGCATCCATCCGCCGGCCGACGACTTCACCGGCCGGCGCAATGGATCGATCGCGGGCAAGGGTGCCTGGGCGTTGGCCCGACAATACTTCGACGGCTCGATCCTGACCGGCGGGATCACGGTGACCCGTCTGCCTGCCGATTCCCCGATCGGCGATGGCGGCGCGCTCACCGGCATCGTCGTCGATACGGCCGCGAAGACGATCACCGCCGATGCCCCGGCTGACCTGTCCAAGCCGGCCTATCTGGTGATCCGTCCCGCGGTGACGGTGTCGGCGGTCACGCTCGAAGGCGGCAAGCTCAGGATCACCTACAAGTGACGGACTGCGAGACTCGTCACGGATCTGTTTTCTATCGCCATCAGAGCCTGTTTGAAGATGAGGTGTTGTGAGAGAAGTGGTTGGAAAAGGTGTCCTGGTCGTGGGGCTTGGATCAGCGGCAGCTCTGTCAGGCGATGAAGATCGCATGCTACGAGCCGGACGTTACCGAAACCCTATGGGAGCTGATCGAGCCGATGCTGCCGGCGGCGAAGAACCTGGGGAGGAAGCGGAAATCGCTGCGGAAGATCCTCAACGCGCTGCTGCACGTCGCGAAGGCCGGCTGCCGATGGCGGCTGTTGCCGGTGGATTTCCCGCCGTGGCAGACGGTCTACGCGATGTTCCGCAGGTGGATCGCCGAGGGCGTCTGGGAACGGGCCGACGCACGGCTGCGGACGCAGTCGGCGAGCGCGCGGCCCAACCGGGCCAGGTTGGCGGCGTCGGCGACGATCGCGAGGTACGTGTCCCGGCTAAATTCGGCCGCGCCGTAGAACACGCACGCCTGTCCTCCCATGAGCAGGGCCCGGACGCGGTGCGCTCGCATCGAAGAAAGGCCTTTGCGTATCGGATTCGGGATCAAGGGAGCCTCCGAGAGCAAGATAGGTCTACCACAGCTTATCGCTTTCCGGCCAGCGTTGGACGGGCGTGAGCCGATACCACTCGGCCCACTCGCCCCCGACAAGTTCCTCTGCCCGGATCACCGACGCATCGTGGCAGACCCAGGACGCCGCGTAAACCTTCGCGCCTTCCCGCATCTCGGGCCACGCACCGAGCGCCGAACTCCGGCCTGAACAGGTCGCGCCTGCCGAAGAGGTTGCTCCGAGTCTGATTGAAGACATCCCTCCTTTGGCAGTCCAAGGTTTTTATGTGTGCATCATGCGAACAATGAATCGGAAAACTGTGGTTGTCGCAAGGACAAGGACAGGACAAGGCCGGAGCGCGGGTCTGTGACCCGCAGCAGCTTCGCCCTGCAGCACAGCTCGCATAGACTCGGGCGACTTGGATAGCCTGGGCATGCGGCGGATAATAGACCCGCGCTCCGTCACAAACCCAGCCCTCCGAATCCATCACGAAATCGCGCACTGCTCCAAGGCCATTCCTTCGGGTCGAGCACCAGTTTCGCTTTTGTGGGATTGTTTTCAATGTAGCGAACTGTCCTCCGTTCATGCTCCGCGCCGCGCATGAACACATCGAAGTAATCCTCAGCCCAGAACGCTCCTGTCTTGCCGAGCACTTGGTTCGCGAGCCTGCCGGTGTGCCTCTTCCACGCTCCGACCGTCTCCGACATGGCGACCGTTCCAACCTTGAATAAAACATGGACGTGGTTCGGCATCACCACCCACGCCCGCAACTCGTAGCGTGGAACGCCCGGAGCGCGGGTCTGCAACCCGCAGCCTTCCCCGAATTGCCGGAGATTATCCTCAACCAATCTGGCAATTTCCGGACAGCTCAGATGGCATTCGCCTCGACCTCTGTCGAGATACGCTTCGAGCAGCTTCCTCTGCTCGTGGTCGTCCTCGACTTTGGCGAAATGTTCCCACTCGGAACGCAGCGACCCAGGAAAGCTGTCGGCCAGATGAAAAGTGACGAACTGCGTCAGCCCGGGTTCGTCGCGATGCGGTAGGTAACCGCGCTCATGCCAGCCGCGAAAACCTTGCTTGGCATCGTCCATTCCGGGAGGCGAAGACCAGCGACGCTTGCCTTCGATCAAATCTCGAACACCGGGATTGTGCGGCGGGCCGGGACGACGAGGTTTGGGTGGGTGGCTCACGGCAAAGATTGAAACAAGAATCGGGACAAGTTCGCAAGCCGCCGGGAGGAAAAGGAGCGCGGGTCTATGACCCGCAGCGGCTTCGCCAGTCAGGACGCGTGCGAATAGAATTGTAGCACCTTGAGATTCGGACGTTGCTGCGGGTCACAGACCCGCGCTCCGGGAATGCGACGAACCGCGCCTCTACGAGGCGCTGCAGCGCGGCGGGCCAACGGAGCGCGAGTCTGTGACTCGCAGCAACCTCGCCAGTCAGAGGGCGGAGGAAATGATTTGAGGTCCGTGAAAGTTCGGGCGTTGCTGCGGCTCAGAGCCGCGCTCCGGGAAAGCGCTGGACCTCGCCTCTGCGAGGCGCCGCGGCATAGCGCCGCAGGCGACGCAGCCCCGTTGGGATTGTAGATTATTTTTGGCGGATGACCCAGGGTATTCCCGCGACGCTGTTCAACGGAGCGCGAGTCTGTGACTCGCAGCAACTTCGCCAACCAGAACGCTGGCGAAAGGGGTTGAAACGTCTTCAAGTGCGGACGTTGCTGCGGGTGACAGACCCGCGCTCCGGCGGCGGGATTGCTTTTGGCGGATGACCCAGGTTAGTACTGCGCTGCGGGCCAACGGCGCGCGAGTCTGCGACTCGCAGCAACTTCGCCAGTCAGAGCACGGCGGAAAGGATTTGAGGTCCGTGAAAGTTCGGACGCTGCTGCGGCTCAGAGCCGCGCCCCGGGAATGCAGCGGACCGCGTCTCTGCGAGGCGCTGCGGCGCTGAGATCCAACGGACCGCGAGTCTGTGACTCGCAGCAACTTCGCCGGTCAGAGCGCTGGCGAAAGGTGTTGCAGCATCTTCAAGTGCGGACGTTGCTGCGGGTCACAGACCCGCGCTCCGGCGGCGGGATTACTTTTGGCGGATGACCCAGGGTAGTACTGTGCTGCGGGCCAACGGAGCGCGAGTCTGTGACTCGCAGCAACTTCGCCAGTCAGGACGCGGCGAAAGGATTTGAGGTCCCTGAAAGTTCGGACGCTGCTGCGGCTCAGAGCCGCGCCCCGGGAATGCGGCGGACAGCGCCTCTGCGAGGCGCTGCGGCGCTGAGTGCCAACGGAGCGCGAGTCTGCGACTCGCAGCAACTTCGCCGGTCAGAGCGCGGAGGAAATGATTTGAGGTCCGTGAAAGTTCGGCGCAATCCTCTACTCGGTGATTGAGAGCTGTAGGCGGCGGAAGATCGACCCCTACGCCTACCTCCGCGACGTCCTCACCCGCCTGCCGGACATGACCAATCATCAGGTCATCCACATCACTCCCGCCAAATGGGCCAAATCGGCCGCAGATCAAACCCGCTCCGCGGCTTGAACACCCCAGCATCACACGCCCCCCCCGCAGTCTTCAACCAGCGCTCGGCGTGACGCTTACGCTCGATCCCGAAGCAGAGTTGCCGCGCGCGGCGGAACAGGCGGATGTAGGTCTTCCCGCTGAGGGTGTCGACTTCGCTTCGATGCCAGCCGCTGCGCGGAGTTTCAAGTTTTCAGTGGGGTCAGGCAGGCAATGGTTCACCGTAAAGCCGCTCGAAGAGGCGGCGTTTGCGTTCGCTTTCCGTCAGGTCGGCGGGCAGCGAGGCCAGCACCATGCGCCGCGCGGCGTCGAACATCTGTGAACCCATGCGGAATCGTTCCGCACCGGACAGCGCCATCAGCCGGACGCGCACCAGTTCGGCGATTTCAGGTGAGGTGTCCGTCATGGTTCGCACTCTTGCCACAATTTAAGCAGCCCCAGTTCGTTCGTCCAACCTTCGATATAGCCGGTGTCGCAGCCGGTGCTGACGAGGTTTTTCACATCGCGCAGTTGCTGTTCAGAAAGGGAATCCTTCGCCCACCAGAGCTTGGAGATGATGAGATCCTCCTTGCTTGCGATCCAGGTGGAGAAATCCTCGATGGCGATGCGCTGGCGGCGTTCAAATTCGGCGCGGCGATACGGCGTGCTTTTGCGGACGATGCAGTCCACTTTGATGACGCTTTCCTGATGGATCAGGTTGAACAGGGATTCGTGCGCGATGGAGCTGCTGACGGCTTCGCGGGAAACGTAGTAGTCCGGGGTGAACAGGCGCACGATCAGATCGGTGTCCGCCGGGGTGAGCGCGACGACGAGGTCAATGTCGCGCGTCATGCGGGGCTGCGCGTAATAGTTCATCGCCATCGAACCGGTGAGCATGTAGGCGAGGCTACCTCGTTCCAGCCGGGCCGAAACGTCGCGGACGATGTCGAGTTCGTTTTGCACGGGAAGTTTGGGCGGCGCTGCGATGCCGCCCAACCAGTAATTGACTACGACTTCGCGTAGACCTCCGCGCCCTTCTCAACGAACTCTTTCGACTTCTCCGCCATCCCTTTCGCCAACGCTTCTTCCTCGGCAATGCCTTGTTCGGCGGCGTATCTGCGGACGTCTTCGGTGATCTTCATCGAGCAGAAGTGCGGGCCGCACATGGAACAGAAGTGCGCGGTCTTCGCGCCTTCCTGCGGCAGCGTCTCGTCGTGGAATTCGCGCGCGGTCACGGGGTCGAGGCTGAGGTTGAATTGGTCTTCCCAGCGGAATTCAAAGCGCGCCTTGCTCAACGCGTTGTCGCGGTATTGCGCGCCGGGATGCCCCTTGGCGAGGTCGGCGGCGTGCGCAGCAATCTTGTAGGCGATGACGCCGTCTTTCACGTCCTTCTTGTCCGGCAGGCCGAGGTGTTCCTTGGGCGTGACGTAGCAAAGCATGGCGCAGCCATACCAGCCGATCATCGCCGCGCCGATGCCGCTGGTGATGTGGTCGTAGCCGGGCGCGATGTCGGTGGTGAGCGGCCCGAGGGTGTAGAAGGGTGCTTCGCTGCACCACTCCAGTTGCTTGGCCATGTTCTCCTCGATCATGTGCATGGGCACGTGGCCAGGACCTTCGTTCATCACTTGTACGCCCTTGGCCCACGCGCGTTTGGTGAGTTCGCCCTGCACTTCGAGCTCGCCGAACTGCGCCCGGTCGTTGGCGTCGGCGATCGAGCCGGGACGCAGGCCGTCGCCGATGCTGAAGGCGACGTCGTAGGCGGCCATGATGTCGCAGATGTCGTCCCAGTGGGTGTAGAGGAAGTTCTCCTGGTGATGCGAGAGACACCACTTGGCCATGATGCTGCCGCCGCGCGAGACGATGCCGGTCATGCGATTGGCGGTCATCGGCACGAAACGCAGCAGGACGCCGGCGTGGATGGTGAAGTAATCCACACCCTGCTCTGCCTGTTAGATCAGGGTGTCGCGGTAGAGTTCCCAGGTGAGGTCCTCGGCCTTGCCGTTGTCCTGTTCCAGCGCCTGGTAGATCGGCACGGTGCCGATGGGCACGGGCGAGTTGCGCAGGATCCATTC
>JBBRQL010000011.1:0-39423 GCA_038226425.1 Verrucomicrobiota bacterium | reverse complement strand
TGACCCACAACCTCCTCCTGCTCTATGAGGCACGCCTCGAACGCGAGCATGGCCTCCGCAACGTGGCCGAGGACCACCGCCGCTCCCGACGGACCGACGCTCTGGTCCAACTCGCACAACACGCCGGACGCCCTATCTCCTCCCTCCTCCTGGCACCCAGAAGGGCCACACAGCGCTCCGTCAAGTTCCTCCGCTGGCTACGCCTCGCCCTCCAAGAACAACTCGCGGAAACCCTCGCACTGCCTCGCCTCGCCCAGCTCTATGCCTCTCTTTAACACCTGAGATCGGACACCGATGGGACCGCACCGTTGGCGCTCATGGTTTGTTTGCCCCCATGACATGGGCCGTTTGCCCATGCTGGTATTGGACGGGCCTTTGGTCCTGGGGCCGGACGCCCCATTTGCACTTGGAGAAGATTGGGAAGGCACAATTCCTGGGACGTTGCCTTAGGCTGGTATAAACCGGGCCGGTGCCCATCATTGGAGCCATGCCGCAATCGTTGAGCCTCGTGGTCATCCACGTCATCTTCAGCACGAAGGATCGGCGGACCCTGCTTGACCGCGATACACGGCCCAAACTCCACGCTTATCTGGCGACGGTGGCGCGCAATGCCGGGTGTGAATGTCATCGTGCGGGCGGCGGGGCAGACCATGTGCATCTGGCCATCCGCCTGTCGCGTACTCTCACCGTCGCGGCCTTGGTGGAGAACTTGAAGACCACTTCGTCGAGATGGCTGAAGTCCCAAGGGCCGGACTTGTCAGCGTTTTCATGGCAACGCGGCTACGGTTGTTTCTCGGTCGGCCCGACTGGTCTGGATTCCTTGTGCGCATACATCGACGGTCAAGAGGAACATCACCGCACGCATTCGTTTCAGGACGAGTTCCGGATGTTCCTCAAGAAATACGGCGTCGAGCATGACGAGGCCTATCTGTGGGATTGAACGATGAGCGGTCAAACGGCCAAGCCAGATGCACCAAGGACCGCACCCGTCTCGCGCTTCCGGAGTCAGGCAAGCTTGCCGAAATCGATCCGGTGCTCATCGTCACCCCTCCGCGCGGGATGGAAGCCGGCTGCGTCCCCTTGGCCACGCGCAGGAATCGGAGACGAAGCCATGAAGCGTTGTGTCGTCAACAAACGCTCGCTCCACCACTCTCGGTAAAAGAACCATGACCTGGTGCGCCCCATGAAACGTTCCCTCGCCGCCGCGGGCACTTTTAACGGCACGGTCGTGTCCGCTGTCGCTCCGCCAGACCAGCGCAGGGAATACGGCCCCGAGCCCTTTTGGACGTGCCCGGGATCTATCGGCTGGACGATGAGCGCCCACCGGCCAGCGGCAGCGGTGGCCGGCAGCGCGAGGTGTTTCGCCGCGGCGGCGTGGATCGCGCTTGTGGCGGTGATGACGGGGACGATCCGGGCGGCCGAGGTCCCGGCGCGGCCGAACGTCTTGCTGATCGTGGCGGACGACCTGGGGTTCTCCGACATCGGCTGCTACGGCGGCGAGATCGCGACGCCGAACCTCGATGCGCTTGCGGCCGGCGGGCTGCGCTTCGGGCAGTTCTACAACACCGCGCGCTGCTGGCCTTCGCGCGCGGCGATTCTGACGGGTTTCTATGCGCAGCAGGTCCGCCGCGACATCGTTCCTGGCGTGAAGAGCGGCACGCAAGGTGTGCGGCCGGTGTGGGCACCGCTCTTGCCGACGAGGCTCCGGTCGCTCGGCTACCGGACCTACCACTCGGGCAAATGGCACGTGGACGGCATGCCGATGCAGAACGGCTTCGACCGGTCCTACAGTCTCGACGACCACGACCGTCATTTCGCGCCGCGGGCGCATTCGGAGGACGGCGTCGCGTTGCCGCCGGTCGCGCCGGGAAGCGGCTACTACACGAGCACTGCCATCGCTGATCACGCCGTGAGATGCTTGGTCGGGCACGCGGAGAAGCATCGCGGCGTGCCGTTCTTCTCGTATGTCGCCTTCACCCCGCCGCACTTCCCGTTGCAGGCGCCGGCCGAGGACATCGCGCGTTACCAAGGCCGTTATCTCGACGGCTGGGACGCGATGCGCGGGACACGGTGGCAGAGGATGCGCCGGATGGGCATCGGCGGATCCGCGCTCGCGCCGGTCGAGCGCCTGCTGGGACCGCCCTACGCATTTCCGGACGCGATCCAGGCGCTCGGTCCCGCAGAAATCGACCGGCCGCTCCCGTGGGTCGATCTCTCCGCTGCGCAACGCGATTTCCAGGCGCGGAAGATGGCCGTCCACGCCGCGATGGTGGACCGCATGGACCGCGAGATCGGCCGGATCATCGGACAGGTCCGCGCGATGGGCGCCGCGGAGGACACCTTGGTCCTGTTCCTCTCCGACAACGGCGCGAGCGCCGAGATGATGGTCCGCGGTGACGGTCACGACGGCGACGCGGAGTGCGGCACCGGCGCGACCTTCCTGAGTCTCGGGCCGGGTTGGTCGAGCTTGGCCAACACGCCGTTCCGCCGGCACAAGACGTGGGTCCACGAAGGCGGCATCTCGACGCCGCTGATCGCCCGTTGGCCGAAGGGCATCGCCTCGCGCGGCGCCGTGCGGCAGACGCCGGGCCATGTGATCGACCTCGTCCCCACGATCCTCGCTCTCGCCGGCGGCGGGTCCACGTCGTCCGCGACCGCGACCGCCGTCGGTGCTCCGGCGTTCCCCGGAATGAGTCTCGTGCCGTTGTTCGCTCGGGACGGATCTGTCCGGAGCGAGCCGCTCTGGTGGTGCCACGAAGGGAACCGGGCGTTCCGCGCGGGTGATTGGAAGATCGTCGCGTCCGGCGCGGACAGCCCTTGGGAACTCTATGACCTGCGCGACGACCGCTCCGAGACCCGCGACCTCGCCGCGACCCGTCCGGCGCTCGTCCGCGAACTCGCGGAACGTTGGCGAACTCAGACCGAGGCCTACTTCGCGCTCGCCCGGCGGGATCTTCCCGTCGCTGCCGGCACCGGCTTCCCGCCATGAGAACGCACGTCTGATCCTCTGAAAATCGTCATGAGAACCCGCATCCTGCTCCCGATCTTGCTCGCGTTTCTGCCGGTCGCGGTCGGCGCGGCGGATGCGGCATCGCCCGCCGCGATGGGTGTCCCGGCGAAGCCTTCCCCGCGTGCCGGCGACGCGGATTTCCCGATGCCCTCGCCGTCGGCGCGGCACGCGGAGAAGGTCGCAGCGGTCCGGAGCGGGAGGTTCGACCTGGCGCTCATCGGCGATTCGATCACCCACACGGTCGGAGAGCTCGGCGGGAAGTTCGAGCCGTTGCGCGCGGTCTGGGAGAAGCACTACGCGCCGCGCCGCGCCATCAATCTCGGCCACAACGGCCAGCGCACCGAGAACATCCTGTGGAACCTGGAAGACGGCGAACTCGACTTCGTCGTGTCCCCGAAAGTCGTCGTCGTGCTCATCGGCACGAACAACGGCGACGACCGCAACTTCAAGAAGGTC
Organism: Verrucomicrobiota bacterium; assembly: GCA_038226425.1. Classification (GTDB taxonomy): domain Bacteria; phylum Verrucomicrobiota; class Verrucomicrobiia; order Limisphaerales; family UBA9464; genus CAIVQB01. The sequence continues at coordinate 35,957 of JBBRQL010000011.1, read as the reverse complement.
CACACCGCCGAGGAGATCGCCGAAGGCACGCGCGTCATCGTCGATCTGGTTCGCCAGCGGCATCCGGCCACCAAGGTGCTGGTCGTCCGGATCTTTCCCCGCGGCGGCGACGGCGAGGCGGGCACGGGCGGCGGCATCTTCCATTCCTCGGCGCAGTGCATCGCGACCTGTCTCCGCGCGGGCGAGCTCACGCGGAAGCTGGCGGACGGGAAGAACGTCTTCTGGATCGACGTGGGCAACGTCTTCCTGCGGCCCGACGGCACCATCGACACCTACCGGATGCCCGACCTGCTACATCCGGGGCTCGCCGGTGCCGAGGCGTGGGCGGAAGCCATCGGGCCGACGCTGACGCGGCTGATGGCGGGCCAAGCGGTCCCGGCGGCGACGGTCATCCCGCCGCGCGAAGCACCCGTCGCCGTGGATCCGTCGCCCGAGAAGCTCGCGCTCTGGGACGGGAAGGCGCCGGACGGCGACGGCTCGACGGATACGGCCGATGCGACCATCACCGTGTTCCGCGCGGCGAAGCCGAACGGAGCCGCGATGGTCATCTGCCCCGGCGGCGGCTACGGAGGGCTCGTCACCGGCGCCGAGGGCACCGGGATCGCGCGTTGGCTCGGCGCCCACGGCATCACCGGGATCGTGCTCGAGTACCGCCTCCCGCGCGGGCGCCGCATGGTGCCGCTGCTCGACGCGCAGCGCGCGATCCGCACCGCGCGCGCCAACGCCGACCGCTGGGGCATCGATCCGGGCCGCATCGGCATCATCGGTTTCTCGGCCGGCGGCCATCTCGCCTCGACGGCGGCCACGCATTTCGATGCGGGGGATGCCGTGGCGGGCGATCCGGTCGCTCGTTTTTCGAGCCGTCCCGATTTCTCGGTGCTCGTCTATCCGGTGATCTCGATGGGCGCGAAGGGCCACGGCGGGAGCCGGCAGAACCTGCTCGGGCCGGCACCGACAGCCGACCAGGTGCGCTACTTCTCCAGCGAGGAACAGGTCGCCGCCGACACCGCCCCGAGCTATCTCGCCCACGCGGTGGACGACCGCGCGGTCGCGATCGAGAACAGCCGGATGTTCGTCGCGGCGCTCCGGTCGAAGGGCGTCGCTTCGCGGTTGCTCGAGCTTCCTTCCGGCGACCACGGGCTCGACGGCTACCAAGGGCCGATGTGGGACGCCTGGCAGAGCGGCGCGCTCCGTTGGTTGGCTGAGCGGAAGGTCATCCCGTCGCGCGACGCAGCGGACGCCCCGCGTTCCGCCGCCCGACCGTCGGCACCGTCCGCTGGCGATCTCGCCTCGGGTCCGCAGCAGGTCCGGCTGCTCCCGGGGCACGACGAGTTCGTCTTCAGCATGTACGGCGTGCCGGGCGACCTCGGATCGGTCCGGCAGATGGTCGACGTGATGCGCGAGCTGGACCTTGGCAACGGCTTCGATCCGGGGCCCGGGCCCGGGCCGGATTCTGGATCGGTGCTCGACTTCCTTTCGAAGGTCGGCTGGCCGGTGGTGTTCTACTCGGGCGGGGAGATGCAGATCAAGGGCGGCCGAGCGGTGTTCGGCCCGGCGCAAGAGGCGTCGCTGGCGGCGATGGACCGCGCGGGGATCTTCACCGCGTACCAGCTCGGCGAATGGGGCTACTACTTCCACAACCTCGCGCCGAAAGCGTCCTGGTGGCACGACGTCTACGGCGCCGATCTCGAGGCCCACAAGCATCTGATGAGGCCCGAAGGCCTCGCGGGCTTCGACCGCATGCCGGCGGACAAGAAGGAGGCGCACGATGTCGTGCGGGACTACTTCGTCAGCCGCTCGCGCGACCTGCTCGGCCGGGTGATCAGCGTGACCGGGCATTCGCATTACGAGGCTTACGCCGGCGCCTGGGGCGCGCGCTGCATCGGACTCGAGGTCGGTGAGAACATCGCCTTCACCCAGTCGAAGCTCGCTTTCGCACGCGGTGCCTCGCGCTCGTGGCAAAAGCCTTGGTCGGTCCAGGTGAGCCCGTGGTTCGGCACCTCCTGCACGACCAGCGGACCGCTCCGCGAAAAGGGCGGCATCCTGCGCGGTCTCGATGCCGGTCATTCCCTGAGCTTCTACGAGCGGACGTGGCTGCACGGCTGGTTCGCGGGCGCGGCGATGGTCACGCCGGAGAACAGCATAGCGATCTTCTTCGAGAAACCCGAGGCCCCGTGGATCTTGACATCGCACGGTCGCAAGGCGGCGGAAGTGTTCCGCTTCATGCGGTCGCACGACCGCGGCGTGCCGTTCACACCGGTCGCGGTCGTGCTGGACCGCTACGCCGGATACAACGGCTACATGGACAGACCGTGGGGCATCCTCCCGCCGACCGCGGGTGATCGCGAGGTCCGCGATCTCTTCGACCGCCAGCTTTTCCCGGGCAGCGACCACATCCACGTCCGGCCCGATCCGGAGGACCCGGAGAGCAGCTATCTGCGCCCGACGCCGACCGGCGAGATCTATGACGTGCTGTTGACCAGCGTGCCGCCCGAGGTGCTGCCCAGCTATCCGGTGATCCTGTTGGCCGGCGACATCGCCTTCGACGACGCGTTCCTCTCCGAGCTGGAGAAGGCGCTGCGGCGCGGCAGCCGCGTGCTGATGACGGCGCGCCATCGCGAGGCGTTGGGAGGCCAGTTCGGCCGTGTCGCCAAGCAAGGCGACGTCGAGGTGCTGGAGCCGTGGACGGATCCCGCGACGGGCCGGACCACGGCCATCTCCGCCGCGCGACTAGCGCAATTGGCGGAGGACGTCCTGCCCGTCGAGGTGACGGGCGACGCGGTGCAACACGCGGTGAACCGCACGGCGCACGGCTGGGTGGTCGAACTCGTCAACGACCGCGGCGTGGCCAAGAAGCCGCGCAGTCCCGCGGTCATCGATCCTTCGGCCGTCGCCCATGTCGTCCTCCGGTCGAAGGCGCCGTTCGCGTCGGCCAAGGAATGGCGTTCCGGCGAGGTCCATTCCCCGGGCGGCCCGATCGCGGTGGAGGTGCCGCCCGGCGGGACCGAGTTCATCGAGTTCCGACTGAGCCCCTCAAGATGAAGACCCCACGTTTCCGGGCTCGTCTCGTCCCGGTCCTCGCCGTCGCCGTGGCCTTGCTGCCGGGGCTCGGCTGGCGGCTGCGCGCCAAGGAATCCGCCGCGCGTGAGGGCGCGTGGAAGATCATCGAGCCGGAGGGCCGGCCCGCGCCGCTTTTCAACCTCGCCACCGATCTCGGCGAGACGAAGGATCTCGCAGCGGAAAAGCCCGAGGTCGCGCTGAACGAATCAGCATCATGAAACTCATGTCCGGTAGCCTGAACGACGTCTTCCCCGGATCCTCCGTCAAAGACGAGGACTGGGGACCTGGCGGCCTCAATCAAAAGCAAGGCCAGCGTAAGGACGCCAAGCCATGACCCAGCTCTTGCCGGAGGGTCTCTGCACCCGACCGCGACTTGACAGTGCTACCGTCGCCCGACTCGATCACCCTCGGCCATCTTACAGATCCGGCAATCGTGGGAAAATATGCCCGCTCGTCGCGGGCATCGCGCGTCCGTGATCCTCCACGACAAGAACTTTTCGCCATGAAACCAAGCCATCCGATTCGTCGGTCCTCCTTGAGCACGACGAACCTTGCCAGCCTCGCCGTGATCCTGCTCTGCAACACCGTCATCCTCTTTGCGCTTCTAGGCGTTCTTTGCGGCCAAGCCTTCGCCGCAGGAAAGCCAAACGTCCTGCTCATCATCGCCGACGACTTTCGTGACACGGGCGGGGTCTTCACGAAGGCGCTCGCTAAGACGCCGCATCTGGACCGGCTCGCAGCTCGCGGCGTGCGCTTCGCCAACGCGTTCGCGCAGTATCCGGTGTGCAATCCCAGCCGCACGTCGTTGCTCACGGGGCTGCGCTGCGAACAAACCGGCATCGTCGGTAACCAGGAGTTCTTCCGCGACAAATGGCCGGACCTCGTGACGCTGCCGCAGTTGCTCCGGCAGGGTGGCTGGACGGCGCATTCGTTCGGGAAGATTTATCACACGGCCAACACCGGTGAGGGTCAGCGCGAGGCGTGGCTGGATGCGGGGAAATCCTGGGACAAGGCCAGTGCGACGCCGGCCACCGCGGCTGCGCGCAAGGGGGAGATCCGCAATCTCACCGGCGGCAAACTCCCCTGGTGTGAGGTCGGAATCATGGACGGCCCCGACGACGACCAACCGGACGCTCAGACGGCAGCCACGGCGATTCGCGCGATGGAGGAACTCAGCGCGAGCGGCAAACCGTGGATGGTCGCGGCGGGATTTCATCGTCCGCACGACCCGTTTCACGCGCCGCGAAAATACTTCGAGCTTTACCCGAAGGAGAAGCTGCCGCTCTACCGCGACCCGGCCGACATGACCGCCGCCGCGCCGCTCTCGATCTCCGGCAACTGGGCCGAGACGTTCGCGAAGTTCAGCGACGACGACCAGCGCAGTTTCCTACAAGCTTATCTCGCGGGCGTGTCGTTCATGGACGCGCAAGTCGGCCGGCTGCTCGACGCGCTCGACCGGCTGAAGCTCGGCGACACCACCATCATCATCTTCCTTGGTGACCACGGCTATCACCTAGGAGAGCGCGATTGGTGGAACAAGAACACGCTCTTCGACCGCTCCTGTCGCGCGCCGCTCATCATCGCCGCGCCGGGAGCGAAGGCCGGGCAGACCTTCCGCGCGCCCGTCGAGTTCGTGGACATCTATCCGACCGTGGCGGAATACTGTGGATTGAATGCGCCCCATGCGCTCGCCGGAAAAAGCCTGCGCCCCGTGCTGGCCGACCCCACGCGCTCGCACAAGGACGCCGCCTTCACGCTCGTCACTCGCGGCGCACAGCGCTTCGGCCAGAGCGTCCGCACTGCCCGCTGGCGTTTCACGCAATGGAGCGACGGCACCAGCGAACTTTACGACCACGACGGGGACCCTGAAGAAACGCGTGACGTATCCAAAACCTCCGCGCATACGAACATCATAGCGGAGTCAAAAGAACGCCTCCGCTCACTGCCGCCGTGGCCTAGGACTAAATGAAATCCCTACTCCTACTTTTTGCGTCCCTTTGCGTTCTTGGCGCCCAAGCCCCCGCCGCTGAAAGCAAGACCCGCCCGAACATCATCGTCATCCTCGCGGACGACGTGGGGTTCTCGGACATCGGCTGCTACGGCGGCGAGATTGCGACGCCGAATCTGGACGCGCTGGCGCGGGGCGGGGCGCGCTTCACGCAGTTCTACAACACGGCGCGCTGTTGTCCCACGCGCGCGTCGCTGCTCACGGGGTTGCATCCGCACCAGGCGGGCATCGGTCACATGATGGAGGATCGCGGGCTGGACGGTTATCGCGGCACCTTGAACCGCCACTGCGTGACCATTGCCGAGGCGTTGCGCCCGGGGGGGTATCGCAATTACGCGGTGGGCAAGTGGCACGTCACGCCCGGCCAGACGGCGGCGAAGCTCACGGTGACGAACAACTGGCCGCTCCAACGCGGCTTTGATCGTTTCTACGGCACGATTCACGGCGCGGGCAGTTACTTCGATCCCAGTTCGCTGGTGCGAGACAACCAGCTGATCACGATGGCGAACGATCGCGAGTATCGTCCGATGGAATTTTATTACACCGACGCCATCGCGGACCACGCGGTGAAGTTCATCCGCCAACACGCGCGCGAGGCCAAAGACCAGCCGTTCTTCCTCTACACCGCGTTCACCGCCGCGCACTGGCCGCTCCACGCGAAGGAAGCGGACCTCGCAAAATACAAGGGCCGTTACGACGCGGGCTACGAGGCGGTGCGCGCGGCGCGGTTGGAGAAGTTGAAACAAGTCGGCCTGCTCGACGCGCGCTGGACGCCCGCGCCGCTGCCGGAGAAATGGGCGGATGTGAAGGACCAGGCGTTCGAGGCGCGCTGCATGGAAGTTTATGCCGCGCAGCTTGACAGCATGGACCAGGGCATCGGGCGCATCGTGGCGGAGTTGAAAGCGCAGGGGCAGTTCGAGAACACGCTGATTCTTTATCTGCAAGACAACGGCGGGTGCGCCGAAGGCGTCGGGCGCGGCACGAACTTCACCGCGCGTGCCGCCGCGCCCTCGCTGCCGTCGATGGCCCCGGACGCGCCGCAGTTCGACAGCACTCCGAAGCAGACGCGCGACGGCTGGCCGGTGCGGCAGGGCCTCGGCGTGATGCCCGGTGGGCCGGACACCTACCTGGCCTACGGACGCGGCTGGGCCGGAGTGAGTGTGACGCCGTTTCGCGAGTACAAGCACTGGACGCACGAGGGCGGCATCAGCACGCCGCTGATCGTGAGCTGGCCGGCCGGGATGAAAGATACGGGGACGCGGGGACGCGGAGACGCAGAGAAGGGCGGACGGCTGGTCAACGAGCCGGGGCAGTTGGTGGACATCATGGCGACGTGTTTGGAAGTGAGCGGTGCGAAATATCCGTCCGAGTTTCACGGCGAGAAAATCAAGCCGCTCCAAGGCCACAGTCTGGTGCCCCTTTTGTCCTCGGCTCCTTTTCCCCCGCGCCTGCTCCACTGGGAGCACGAGGGCAACCGCGCCGTGCGCGATGGCCGATGGAAACTCGTCGCGAAGGAGAACCAGCCGTGGGAACTCTACGATGTGGCCGCTGACCGCGCCGAGAGCCGCAACCTTGCCACGTCCGAGCCAGCGCGTGTGCAGGCGATGGCAGCCGCGTGGGATGAATGGGCCGCGCGTTCGGACGTGCTCCCACTGGGCGCGTGGCGGGCCAAGGAAAATTTCTCCGGCGCCAAGCGCCAGACCATGTTCACGTTGAAAGTCGGCGACCAGCTAGCCCGCGCCGAGGCTCCGGCCATTGCGGGGCGTGGTTTCACAATCACTGCGAAGTTTGACGTGAAAGCGGGTGCGGAGGGCGTGCTTGTCGCGCAGGGCGGAAGTTCGATTGGTTTCGCGTTGTTTGTCGGGCAGGGAAAACTGCATTTCACCGCGCGCAGTCGCGGAGGGGTGGCGACGGCAAACGTTCCGCTGACTGCCGGTGCGCACACCGCCGTGGCGCGGCTCGACCGGAGCGGCGCTCTCTCGATCCGACTCGACAGGGGGGCCGCCGTGACCGCATCCGAGCGCGTGCGCATCTCCGCGATGCCTGCGGACGGACTCGACGTTGGCTCCGACACTGGCGGCGCGGCCGGTCCGTATTCAGCACCGAACACATTCACCGGCACCATCGAAAGCATGACCCTCGAACTCGACCCTCCGTGAAGTTCATCCGATTTCTACAGACGTGTCCGCTTGGCCTCCCGTGGTTCACTCAAGCCGCGGCTTCAGCGTGAAGGACAACGAGTAGGAACCCGGCAGCATCAATTAGATGGAACGCCAGCAAGAGAAAAGCAGCCTATGAAACCAACCCAGACCACCGACCGCATTCTCGTGAGCAAGGCGAGCCTTGCCAGCCTCGCCGTGATCCTGCTCTGCAACACCTTCGCCGACGTGGCGCGCGCCGAGGCGCAAAAGGGCGAGATGTTCGGCTATTTGTTGTACGGCGGTGAACGAGTCCCCGCGGGATTCAACGCCGGCTTTTCCCTCTACGCCGCCGCGTGGCCGCTGGTGGAGACTTATCCTGGCCACGATTTCCAGAGCGGTCTCGTCGGCACCTGGATGCATCCGCAGTATGAGCCGGGCAAGAAACCGGAGGCCAAATGTTACACCGACATCGAGGGCGGCCTCGGCTGGTGGCGCGACACGCATTTCCCAACCACCACGCCGAAGTTCATCATGGGCGGCGTCGGCGACAACTTCAAATGGATCGCCAACGGCCCCGGCTACGGCGCCGGCAGTTGGGAGAAACCGCGCGGCCTTTACGGCGTCGCGCAGCTCAGTCCGTGGCTGCTCTTTCCGCTCGACGGGCTGAATCTCAAACAAGGCACGAGCGGCGAGCTGTTCGGCTACGGCTACCTCCCGCTGCCGCTCACAGATCCGAAAGCCACCACGGGCGGCAAGAATGTGCCCACCGGCAACCAGTGTTGGACGCTGTTCTTGAACACCGCGAACTTCAAAGGCCCGGCCACCTTCTTCACGCCGTTCTTCTGGTCCACCGCTTTGCTCGACCATCCCGAGTGGGCGGGCCTGCTGCTCGACTCGATCCCGGCGGACCCGAACAAAGCCATCCAGATGGAGACGCAGCACATCCCCGCCATTTTCGGGACGGCGAACGATGGGACGCAGTTCGCGCGCCTCGCGCCGACGGCGTTCCCGGTCGCGCCGGACGGCCGCTCGACGTTGCTGCATCGCCACACGGTCTATAAAAAGGCCGCGCTGTGGGACGAGGTGCAGCGCTGGTTCGACGGCGGTGCGCCCGCCGATGGTGTCATCAGGCCCGAAGCCGCTGCGGTGCAGAACTTCAAGGCCGACGGCGGATCGAGCTGGAGTTTCATTCCTCCCAAGGCTCCGCGCGAAGAGAGGTTTCGGCTCGCGTGGCGATCGTTCGCCACCTCGACCACGCCGGACGCGAAGACCATCGGCGGTCGGTGGGACGAGACGCTGACCCGCAGCAAGGGCGGTCTCGTGGAGCTGCCGGGATTCTATCGTCTCGGCACGAATGGAAAAACGAAGGAATGGTCCGTGGTCGCAGCGAAGGAAGTGCCGGCGGAACTGGGCCTCACACAACACCGCTTTCAGACACCCAAGGAAGAGCCGCAGGAACCTCGGACCACGCCGGATGATGCGGGAAGCTCCTGGAAGAAGCCCGGCCCTGTCGCCGGCCCGTTCAAGGCCCGGCTCGGCGACGGCAGCGTCGTGACCTACCACTGGTATCGCTTCGCCGACCAACCGGCGATGCTCAACGCCGATCTGACCCCCGAAGAACGCGAAGTGGTCCAGAAGCGCGTCGAGAAACTGCATCGGGCCTGGACCAAGGACCGCACCTATCTCGCGCCGCCGGATTCCGGGAAACTCGCCGAGATCGATCCGGCGCTCATCGTCACGCCACCGAAAGGGCTGGAGGCCGGCTATGTGCCCATCGCCACGCGGCAGGAATTGGAGACGAAGCCATGAAGCGCGGTGCCGTCAACTAACGCTCGCTCCACCACTCTCGGAACAGGAACCATGACGTGGTGCGCCCCATGAAACGTTTCCTCGCCGCCGCGCTTACGTTCGCCAGCGCCGTGGCCTTCGCCGCCGCTCCGCTTTACCAGCGCATGGACCACGGGCCGGCGCTTTTCTGGACCTACCAGGTCGCGCCCGCGAACATCGCGCAGAAGGGCATCGCGGTCCGGCTCGACGACGGCCCCGGCGGGGTCGCCCAAGGCCGCGCGTGGATGGTCTACGACCACGACACGATGCGCGTGGCCGCGGCGACGACGGGTGCCTTCATCGATTGGAAGGGCGTGGCCTTCGACGGCAGCCATGGCGCCCATGCCGGCCTGACCGGCGACCACCATCTCGTGAACCCCGACGGCCCGGGCTGGGCATCACCGGAGGGCAGCTGGGAAGATTCCCGCCTCGTCGGTCGGGACGGACGGCGCTTCGGTCCGCTTCCCCGCGGATGGGTACACTACGAGGGGCTCTACCTGCACGGTGGCAAAGTCGTCATCGCGGCGACCGTGGGTGGTGCGCAGGTGCTTGAGTCCCCGGGTTGGGCGGCCGATGGGCCGGAGCCGGTCTTCATCCGCACCTTGAACGTCGGCGCGGCGAAGAAACCTCTGCTGCTCCGCGTCGCGCCGGACACGGTGGTTGTCGCGCTCTCAGGCGATGGCGCGCTGCGGAAAGAAGGAGGCTTCTGGATCGCTGAGCTTCCAACGGGCGCAAAGACGCGGATCTTCGTGTCGCGCACGGATCCAGCATCGCTTGCCGCCGCGGTGAAAGCCGTTTCCACCACGCTCGACCTCGGACCGCTCACCCACGGCGGACCGACGCGTTGGGCGCAGGAGGTCGTGACCGCCTCGGTGCCGGGCAAGGCGGACGGAGCGTTCATCGCCGACACGTTCCTGCTCCCGGTCGAGAACCCGTGGAACAGCTGGATGCGTCCCGGCGGCTTCGATTTCACGCCCGACGGGAAGGCGGCTGTCGTGGCGACCTGGAACGGCGACGTTTGGCGTGTCGACGGTGTCATGGCCGCGGCGCCGGCTCCTCTGCGGTGGCGTCGCATCGCCAGCGGGCTCTTCCAGCCGCTCGGGGTGAAGTTCCGGGGCGACGACCTGTTCATCACCTGTCGCGACCAGCTCGTGCGGCTCCGGGACCTGGACGGCGACGGCGAGGCCGACTTCATCGAGAGCTTCAACAACGACCACCAGGTCACCGAGCACTTCCACGAGTTCGCCATGGGCTTGCAGACCGATGCGGCCGGCAACTTCTACTACGCCAAATCCGCGCGGCACGCGCTCGACAGCCTTGTGCCCCACCACGGCACGCTCCTCCGTGTCAGCGCGGACGGCTCGCGCACCGACATCGTCGCGAACGGCTTCCGCGCGGCGAACGGTGTCTGCCTCAACGACGACGGCACATTCTTCGTCACCGACCAAGAAGGCCACTGGACGCCGAAGAACCGTATCAACCGGGTGAAGGCGGGCGGCTTCTACGGCAACATGTTCGGGTACAGCAGCGTGACGAATTCGGCCGACGACGCGATGGAGCAGCCCATGGTCTGGATCACGAACGCGAAGGATCGCAGTCCAGCGGAACTGGTCCGGGTGCCGAAGGGCGCCTGGGGATCGATGGGCGGTTCCTTGCTCAACCTGAGCTACGGGACCGGCCGCGTATTCGTCGTGGCGCATGAGGAGGTCGCGGGCCGATGGCAGGGCGCGGTGTGCGAGCTGCCGATGCCGGCCTTTGCCACCGGGATCATGCGCGGACGCTTCGGTTCCGACGGCGCGCTCTACACCTGCGGCTTGTTCGGATGGGCCGGCAACGCTCCCGCGCCGGGCGGGTTCCACCGTATCCGGCGCAGCGATCGGCCGGCCTATGTCCCGCTCGCGGTCCACGCCGCCAAGGGCGCGTTCCAGGTGACTTTCTCCGAGTCGTTGGTCCCTGCGAGCGTGAAACCCGACGCGTTCGCTTTCAAGGTCTGGTCGCTCAAGCGCAGCGCCAGCTACGGCTCGAAGCACTACGACGAGCACGCTCTCGAGATCACCGGAGCGCGTCTCGGCGTCGACGGCCGCACCGTGGAACTCGCCATCCCGGGGCTCGCACCGACACAATGCTACGAGCTCAAGATGAACCTGCCCGGGCCGGACGGCGCCGATATCGAACGGTCGCTGCACGGGACCATCCATCAGCTCTCCGAAAGATGAACACTCCACGCATCCGCGGAATCCTGGCTCCGATAGCCGTCTGGCTCCTCCTCGTCCTTTCGTCCGCAACATCGGCCGTCGCGGCCGCGGACCCGACGAACTCGCCGCTGCTCACGGTGAAAGGCATCTTCACCGGCGACGATCTCGAGGGCGAGTCGTTCGCTGGTCGCTGGCTCAAGGACGTCCCGGCGTACACGACCTTCGAGGAATCCAAAGCTCCGTCGGGCGGGAAGGACCTCGTCCGGCACGACCCGAAGACCGGCGCGAAGGAGGTCCTCGTGCCGGCCTCGGACTTCATCCCTTCCGGCGCCACCACACCGTTGACCATCGAGGACCACGCCTGGTCGAAGGACCGTTCGCGCTTGTTGATCTTCACGAACTCCAAGCGCGTCTGGCGCGTGAACAGCCGCGGCGATTACTGGGTGCTCGACCGTACCAGCCATGAGCTCATCCCCATCGGCGGGGACGCGTCGTCGTCGTCGACGCTGATGGCCGCGAAGTTCTCGCCGGACGGGAAGCGCGTCGCCTACGTCCGCGAACGGAACATCTACGTGCAGGACCTCCAGAGCCGGCGGATCACCGCGCTGACCTCCGACACGTCGCCGGAGATCATCAACGGCACGTTCGACTGGGTGTACGAGGAGGAGCTGTACCTCCGCGACGGGTTCCGTTGGAGCCAGGACGGCCGGTACATCGTCTATTGGCAGCTCGACACGACCGGCGTGCGCGAGGTGCCGTTGGTGAACAACACCGACGGCCTCTATCCGAGGACGCAGATGGTGAAGTATCCCAAGACCGGCGACCTCAACTCGTCCGCCCGCGTCGGCGTTGTGCCGGCCTCGGGCGGTCCGACGCGGTGGCTCGACGTGCCGGGCGATCCGCGCGAGCACTACATCTTCGACGTCGGCTGTCCCGAGGGCGCCGGCGACATCTTCCTCCAGCAGTTGGACCGGTTGCAGAAGACGAACCGGGTGATGCTCGCGGACCCGGGCACCGGCGCCGTGAAGCCGCTCTTCACCGACACGGACGCGGCCTGGGTCGATGCGCACCAGGGACTCAAGTGGATCGACGGCGGGAAGCGCTTCGTCGCCTGGAGCGAACGCGACGGCTGGAAGCATCTCCATATCGGACGTCGCGACACCGGCAAGCTGGAGACGGCCACCCGCGGCGACTTCGATGTGACCGGCCTCGTCCATGTCGACGAGAAGGGCGAGTGGATCTACTTCATCGCCTCTCCGGACAACCCGACGCAGCGCTACCTCTACCGGTCGCGCTTCAATGGCCATCATCTGGAGCGCCTCACGCCGGCAGGCCGGCCGGGCACCCATTCGTACCAGGCCTCGTCCGACGGCCGTTGGGCCTTCCACACGTGGTCCACCTTCGGCGAGCCGCCGGTGACCGAGCTCGTCTCGCTGCCGGACCACAAGCAGGTCCGTGTGCTGGAAGAGAACAAGAAGCTCAAGGAACGGGTCGCGGCGTTGACGCGGCCGTCCACCGAGTTCTTCCGCGTGCCGGTCGCGGAAGGCGTCGAGCTTGACGCGTGGTGCATCAAGCCGCCGGACTTCGATCCGTCGAAGAAGTATCCGCTGCTCGTCCATGTGTACGGCGAGCCCGCGGGCTCGACGGTCCAGGACGCGTGGGGCGGCAAAGGGCAGCTCTGGCATCTGATGCTCGCGCAGCAGGGCTATCTGGTGATGAGCTTCGACAACCGCGGCACCGACACGCCGCGTGGACGCGCCTGGCGCAAGTCGATCTACCGGCAGGTGGGCGTCCTGGCCTCGCAGGACCAGGCGGCAGCCTTGAAGAAGGTGATCGCGACGCGGCCCTACGTGGATGCGGGTCGCATCGGCATCTGGGGCTGGAGCGGCGGCGGTTCGATGACCTTGAACTGCCTGCTGCGGTATCCGGATCTGTACCACGTCGGCATCTCCATCGCGGCCGTGCCGAACATGCGCTTCTACGACACCATCTATCAGGAGCGCTACATGGGCCTGCCTTCGGACAACGTGGACGGATATCGGAACGGTTCGCCGATCACCTTCGCCGGGCAGCTCAAGGGCGATCTCCTGCTCATCCACGGCACGGGCGACGACAACTGCCACTACCAAGGCCAGGAGACGCTGGTCAACGAGCTCATCCGGCAGGACAAACAGTTCCGCATGATGTCGTATCCGAACCGGTCCCACGCGATCAAGGAAGGCGCGAACACGACGCTGCATCTGCGCGAGCTGATGACTGGGTTCCTCCGCGAGAAACTGCCGGCAGGCCCGCGCTGAGCCGCATGAACCCGTTTCCGGACCGCATTTCTCCGACGTCGTCGCGCCCTCTCCGTCGCCCAGCAACGTGGTCCGTACTCCGAGTGGCGGCGGCGATGCTTCTCGGCGTGTCAGTGGCCGCCGTGGCGTCGGGCGCGGCGATCGACGGGCATTTGCTGCTCGGCGAACGGCATTGCACGGCGTGCCACGCGGTGAGCGGGACCGCGGCGTCATGGGTCACGCCGAAGACCGCGCCACGGCTTACCGGGCTCGCCGAACGGGCCGACGCGGGCTGGGTGCAGCGCTTCTTGGCGGCGCCGGACGCGACGATGCCCGGGACGACGAAGCCGGACGTGTTGCATCGCCTTCCCGAAGCCGATCGCGAGAGCGCGGCCGAGGCGCTGACGCACCATCTGTTCTCCTCGGCGACGGCCGCCACTTCCGTCCGGGTCTTCCCGGACAAGGCGGCGATCGCGCGCGGCGAGGCGTTGTATCATCGGGTCGGCTGCGTGGCCTGCCACGCACCGCAGGACTCGGCGGCCGAAATCGGGCCTTCCGTCCCGTTGCCCCGCATGGAGGAGAAGTGGACCCATGCGCCGTTGCGGCAGTTCTTGCTCGATCCGTCGGCGGTGCGGCCTTCGGGCCGGATGCCGGCGATGGGGCTCACCGATCGCGAGGCTTCGGACATCGCGCACTACCTGCTGCGCGCGACGCGCGTCCATTCGCCGCTGGAGGCCACGGTCTGCCGCGCACAGCTGCGGTCGCTCGCCGATCTCGACACGGCGGAGGCCGTCCGCACGGTGCCGGTGGACGGCTTCACGCTCGCGGTGCCGGGGGCGGACGGCCGGTTGGCGCTGCGTTTCAACGGTTGGTTGCGCGTGGACGTCGCGGGAATGCATACCTTCCGGCTATCGGCCGATGGCGCGACGCGGCTCTCGGTCGACGGCGACTGGATCGAGGACGCCGATTGCTGGGACCGCGACGAGACGAGCGCAGAAGGTGCGATGCAACTCTCGCCTGGATGGCATGCGGTGCGCCTCGATTTCGTGCAGCGCGGATCGAAGCCGCCGCGGTTGCAGGTCGAGATGGAAGGCCCGGGCATCCCGCGCGGACCGGTCGCCGCGGAGCGTCTGCGCGCGGACCGCGAGGTCGGGCCTGGTTCCGCGCCGGTCCCGTTCGTGGTGGATCCCGCGAAGGCCGAGCGAGGCAGGGCGTTGTTCGCGAGCCTCGATTGCGCGGCGTGCCACGAAGGGAAGATGTCCGCCAAGGCGATGCCGGAACTGGTCCGGGCGGATCCGGTCCGCGGATGTCTCGCGGATGCGCCTGCGGCTGGCGTTCCCGGCTTCGTGCTGTCCGATGCGGAACGGGTCGCGCTGCGGTCGGCGCTCACCGGGCTCCGGCGTCCGGACCTCGCGGCACCGTCGGCGCAGCACCACGTCGCGCACACGATGGCCACCTTCCGCTGCACCGCGTGCCACATCCGCGACGGGGCAGGGGGCGTCACGGCGGCGCGCGACCGGTACTTCACCTCGAACGGCGAAGACCTCGGCGAGGAAGGCCGGCTTCCGCCGCGGCTCGACGGCGTGGGCGACAAGCTGCGTCCTGCATGGCTCGGCGACGTGCTCGCGAAAGGCGCGGGCGTCCGACCCTACATCGACACGCGGATGCCGCGGTTCGGCGCGACGAACATCGGCCATCTCGCGGCGTTGTTCGTCAAACTCGACCGACACCCGAGGCCGCCCGCGCCGATGTCGGACACGGCCGACGCGCAGCGCGAGGCGGGACGCACCTTGGTCGGGACCGACGGTCTGTCGTGCGTCGCGTGCCATCGGTTCAACCGCCAACCGGCGCACGCGCTCCAGGTGCTCGACCTCACGACCACGACGGAGCGGTTGAACGAGGATTGGTTCCGCGCGTTCCTCCGCGAACCAGAGCGCTTCAACGTCGGCACGCGGATGCCGTCGTTCTGGCCCGACGGCGTCAGCCCGATGCCGGCGTTGCTCGGCGGCGACACGGTCCGACAACACGCGGCGATCTGGACCTATCTCGCCGACGGAGCGCGCGCGAAGCCCCCCGAAGGCCTGAGCCGCGAGAGCATGGAGCTCGTCGTCGGGGGAGAAGCCGTCGTGTACCGCGGAAAGCTCTGGGAGGCGGGATTCCGTGCGGTCGCGGCGGGCTATCCCGAGCAGGTCGACATGGCGTTCGACGCCGAGGAACCACGGCTCGCGTTGTTGTGGCGCGGACGTTTCCTCAACGCCGGGCCGCACTGGGGAGTGCAGGGCATGGGGCAGATCGGTCCGCTCGGCACCGACGTGGTGGTGCTGCCCCGCGGGCCGGCGTTCACGGTGCTCACCGATGTCGCGGCTCCTTGGCCCGCCGGGACGGGGCGCGGACCGGCCACGAAGTTCCGCGGCTACCAGCTCGACGCGCTGAAGCGTCCGACGCTGCTCTACACGGTCCATGGGACGGACGTGGAAGATTTCCTCACCGGTGCGGTCGTCGATGGCAAGCCTGCGGTCCGGCGCACGCTGAAGTTCCGCGGTGCCTTGCCAGCGGGGATGCATCTGCGTCTCGCAGCCGGAAAGTTGGCGCCGATCGACGGCGACGCGTGGCGGCTCGACAGCACGGTCACGATCCGCGTCCACGGCGGCGCGGCGACCGTTCGCGGCGAAGGCGGCAGCAAAGAAATGCTCGTGCCCATCGACGCGGCCGCGGCGAGAGATGGACTGGAGATCGATTATGTCTGGTGATGCAACTTGGCAGCGGACGGGAGAGAGCGGGACCGGGCATCGTCGCGTGTTCCGCGCGGCCGATCTCGTCGCGAAGGCGTTGATGTGGCTCGCGGTCTTGGCCTCCGTCACCGCCGCGGCCGAGGACCAATGGCTCAGCTACAAAGGCGGTGCCGGGCCGGGGAAGGGGAAGAAGATCGTCTTCGTCACCGGCGACGAAGAATACCGGTCGGAGGACTCGATGCCGGCGATGGCGCGGATCCTCGCGAGGCGGCACGGCTTCGATTGCACCGTGCTGTTCGCCATCGACCCGAAGTCCGGCGAGATCGATCCGAAGGTCGTCGACAACATCCCCGGGCTCGACGCGCTCAAGACCGCGGACCTGATGGTCGTGTTCACTCGGTTCCGGCATCTGCCCGAGGAGCAGATGGCGAAGTTCGTGGACTACGTGGAATCCGGCCGGCCGATCATCGGTGTGCGGACGGCGACCCACGCGTTCGACTACGACAAGTTCCAGAAGGAGAAGTTCTCCAATTGGGCGTGGCGCGGGCCGCATCCGGATTTCAAGGGCGGCTTCGGTCGCCAGGTGCTGGGCGAGACGTGGATCGACCACTACGGCGGCTACCGCAGCGAGAGCACGCGCGGGATCATCGTCCCGGAGATGAAGGGGCATCCTGTGCTCCGCGGCGTCGATGCGATCTGGGGCCTCTCGCATGCCTATCAGGTGACGACCCTGGAAGGCGACAGCCGTCCGCTCGTGATGGGGCAGCCGTTGGTCGGGCTGAGGCCGGACGACAAACCCGACGCGGAGAAGCCGCCCGTGCCGGTCGCCTGGGTGAAGACCTACACCGGACAGGCGGGCAAGGCGGCCCGCGTCTTCACCACGACCTACGGCTACGGCGACGATTTCAAAGAAGAGGGCGTGCGCCGGATGTTCGTGAACGCCTGCTACTGGTGCGTCGGTATCGAGGACAAGATACCCGAGAAGGCCGATGTCGCGCACGTCGGTCCGTACCAGCCGAAGAAGAGCGATTTCGGCGGCTACCGGCGCGGCATGACGCCGGAGGACCTGAGGCAGAACCTCAGCACCGACGACTTGCCTGATATGGAGCCGAACGTCCGGGAAGCCGAGGCGTACCGCATCGTCGACATACCGATACCGCCCGGCGCGGTCGTCGAATCCGGCAGCATGTTGGAGCTGCCCGACGGACGCCTGGCGGTCGGGACGCGGCGCGGCGAGATCTACTTCGTCGCCGGTGCCGAGGCGGATCCGCCGATGCCGCGGTGGACGTTGTTCGCGTCGGGCTTGACCGAGGTCTTCGGCCTCGCCTGGCGGGACGACGTGCTCTATGCGACGCAACAGGGCGAGCTGACGCGCGTGCTCGACACCGATGGCGACGGGCGCGCCGACCGCTTCGAGACCGTGAGCGACGCGTGGGCGTGGGGCAGCGAGCACGAGTTCACCTTCGGCTCGGGCTTCGACAAGGACGGCGCGATCTGGACGGTCCACGGGTTGTCCGATAGCTACACGTCGGACCGGTTGTTCCGCGGCTGGGCGTTGCGGCATTTCCCGGACGGTCGATGGGAGGCGATGTGCAGCGGGCTGCGGAGCCCGGGCGGCATCGCCTTCAACGCCGAGGGCGACGTCTTCTACGCCGAGAGCCAGGGCCCGTGGGGCAGCGCCTGCACGCTGAAGCAGCTCCGGAAGGGCGGGTTCATGGGGCATCCCATCAGCAACAAGTGGTGGGACCAAGCGGTAGGGATGGGGCCGCGTCCTGCTGAGCCGACCGGCGGCGACGACGGACGCCGCCACATCGACGCGGCACGGATCCCGCAGCTCGCGCTGCCATCGGTGACCTTCCCGTACAAGAAGATGGGCCAGAGCGCCTCGGCGGTGATGCGCGATGTCTCGGGCGGGAAGTTCGGGCCGTTCGCCGGACAGTTCCTCGTCGGCGATTACACGCTGAGCCTCGTCATGCGCGCCGAGATGGAGAAGGTCGGCGACGGCTACCAGGGCACCTCTTATCCGTTCCGCCAAGGCCTCGCGACCGGGTTGATCGGCGGCACGCTCACCAAGGGCGGCCACCTGTTCGTCGGCGGCAGCAAGCGGGGCTGGCCCGTGCGGGGACTTTCCGAGCGAGCGTTGCAACGGATGGATTGGACCGGGCGGCTGCCGTTCGAGGTCCGCACCACGCGGGCGACTCCGGACGGGTTCGAGCTGACGTTCACCACGCCCGTGGACCCGAAGACCGCGACGGATCCGGACAGCTACGGCTTGGAGACCTTCACCCACCACTACTACGGCTCCTATGGCGGTCCGGAGATCGAGCATGCGGACCAGCGCATCCTCTCGGCGAGGGTGAGCGCCGACGGCCTCGTCGTCCGGCTCGCGGTGGACAAGCTCGTCGTCGGCCACATCCACGAGCTGCACTTCCCGGGCGTGCGGGACCGAGCCGGAAAACCGTTGGTCCACGACGTGGCGTACTACACGATGAACCGCATCCCGGAACGCTGATATCCGCCATGCAACGTGCCTTCGTCCTTTTCTTCGCGCTGGTCCTCTTGATCCTTTCGCCCGCCTTGTCCGGCGCCCACGCCGCCGAGCCGGTGAAGGCGCTTCCGTTGCCCGGCGAATCCTTCCTCATCGACGGGCACGCCTCGTTCGTGATCTCCGCTCCGTCGGACGCCGGAAGCGGCGCGAAGCCGTGGGTGTGGTACGCGCCGACGTTGCCGGGCCTGCCTGGACCCGAGGAGCGCTGGATGTTCGAGCGGTTCCTCGACGCGGGCATCGCCATCGCGGGCATCGATGTCGGGGAATCCTACGGCAGTCCCGACGGACGCGCGTTGTTCTCCCGGTTCCACGACGAGATGACGCGGACGCGCGGCCACGCGTCGAAGCCCGTGCTGCTCGGGCGCAGCCGCGGCGGGCTGATGACGCTCGCTTGGGCGGCGGAGAATCCCGGGAAAGTCGCGGGCTTCGCCGGCATCTATCCGGTCTGCGACATCGCGAGCTACCCGGGCGTGGCGAAGGCCGCCCCGGCCTACGGCATGGACGCCGCGCAGCTCCAGGCGCATCTCGGCGAGCACAACCCGGTCGACCGGCTCGCCGCGTTGGCGCAGGCGAAGGTCCCGCTCTTCGCCATCCACGGCGATGTCGACACGCTGGTGCCGCTCGCGGCGAACTCCGGGCTCGTGAAGCAGCGCTACGACGTGCTCGGCGGCACGATGCGATTGGTCGTGCCGGCAGGGCAGGGGCACAACATGTGGACCGGCTTCTTCCAGTGCCAGGAGCTCGTCGATTTCGTGATCGCCCGGGCGGCCCGGCCGTTGGTGCTGGCATCGCCGCTTGAACATCAGGTGGTCCAACGCAGTTCGCGCCGCATGGGCACTATCCCCGTCCGCGGCACGTTGGCATCCGTCGAAGGCGGACGCATCACCGTCGAGGCGCGGATCGTCGTGGCGGGCAAGGCGGGCAAGTGGCGCCGCATCCCGCTCGACCGGGTCGCCGGGACTTTCGCGGGAGCGTTAGAAGCGCCGTCGGGTGGTTGGCACCGGCTTGAAACCCGGGTGACGGCCGACGGCAAGGTCGTCGCCATGACCGCGGTCGCGCATGTCGGCGTCGGCGAGGTCTTCGTGGTGGCCGGGCAGTCGAACTCGGCGAACCACGGCGAGGAGAAGCAGACCGTGCGGTCCGGTCGCGTCGTCGCCTTCGACGGGAGACGTTGGTCGCTGGCCGACGATCCGCAGCCCGGAGCGAGCGGCGGCGGCGGCAGTTTCCTCCCGCCGTTCGGCGACGCGATCGCGGCGAAGTTCGACGTCCCGGTCGGCTTGATCGCCTGCGGTTCCGGCGGCACGAGCCTGCGCGAATGGTTGCCCAAGAGTGCGCGGTTCCCCGGACCTCCGACCGTGATGTCGCATGTGGCGCGGATGCCCGAGGGCGATTGGTCCTGCGACGGCGTGCTGTACGCCGGCCTGGTCGAACGGATGGCCGCGCTCGGACCGCGCGGCTTCCGCGCCGTGCTCTGGCACCAAGGCGAGAGCGACGCGAACCAGGCGGACCCGACGCGCACGTTGTCCGGTCCGCTCTACCGCGAGTTCTTGGGACGCATCATCCGCGATTCGCGTCGGGCCATCGGCTGGGAACCGCCGTGGTTCGTCGCGCAGGCGAGCTACCATGTCCCGGGCGACGAGGCGTCGCCGGAGATCCGCGCGGCGCAGGCATCGCTTTGGCGCGACCAGATCGCGTTGGAAGGACCCGACACCGACGCGCTGAAGGGCGGTCTGCGGGACGGCGGCGGCAAGGGGGTCCATTTCAGCGGACCCGGCCTTCGCGAACATGCCGCACGTTGGGCAGACAAGGTCTCGCCGTGGCTCGCGCGGCAGCTCCGGTGAAGAGAGGAGACGACATGAAGACCATCGCGTTGATCGTTCTCATCGCCCTCGCCGCCGCGGCATCGACGCTGCCGCTCGTCGCCGCGCCGCGGCCCAACATCATCCTCGTGATGACGGACGACCAAGGGTACGGCGACCTTGGATGCACGGGGAATCCGGTGGTGAAGACACCGAACATCGATGCATTCAGCCGGCAGAGCCGCCGGTTCACGGATTTCCACGTCAGCCCGACCTGCGCGCCGACGCGTTCGGCCCTGATGACCGGGCGGCACGAGTTCAAGAACGGCGTCACCCACACCATCGCCGAGCGCGAGCGGATGACGCTCCGGGCGACGACGGTCGCGCAGGTGTTGAAGAAGGCGGGCTACGCGACAGGGATCTTCGGAAAATGGCATCTCGGCGACGAACCGGCCTACCAGCCCGGACGCCGCGGATTCGACGAGGTCTTCATCCACGGCGGCGGCGGCATCGGTCAGACCTATCCCGGTAGTTGCGGCGACGCGCCGGGCAACACCTACGACGACCCGGAGATCCTGCACAACGGCCGCTTCGAGAAGACATCCGGCTTCTGCACCGACGTGTTCTTCGCGCAGGCGACCCGCTGGATCGACGCGCGACGCCGCACCGGCAAGCCGTTCTTCGCCTACATCACGCCCAATGCCCCGCACGGTCCGCTCACCTGCCCTGAGCGGTACTTCCGCAGATACCAGGGGAAGGTGCCGGACGCGGCGGCCCGCTTCTTCGGCATGATCGAGAACATCGACGACGAATTCGGCGCGCTGATGGCGCAGGTCGACCGATGGGGCATCGCCGAGGACACCTTGGTCGTCTTCATGACCGACAACGGCGGGACGGCGGGTGTGGAGATCTTCAACGCCGGGATGCGCGGTGCCAAGGGCTCGCCCTACCAAGGCGGCACCCGCGTGCCGGCATTCTGGCGCTGGCCGGCCGGGTTCAAGGGTGGCGCCGACATCCCGGGCCTGACAGCGCATATCGACATCTTGCCGACCTTCGCGGAGATCGCGGGCGTGAAGCTCGACGCCAAGCTCAGGACCCAGGTCGAAGGCCGCAGCCTCGTCCCGTTGCTGATGGATCCGGAGGCCGCTTGGCCGGATCGGTATCTCGTCACCCATCTCGGTCGATGGGTGCGAGGCCGGGCGGCCGGCGCGAAGTTCGCATCGAGCTCCATCCGCGACGGACGGTTCACGTGGGTCAACGGCAAGGAACTCTACGATCTGAAGGCCGACCCCGGGGAGAAGTCGGACCTCCGGGCGGAACATCCGGACGTCGTCGCGCGGCTGTCGTCGGCCTACGACACGTGGTGGACGTCGGTCCAGCCGTTGATGGTGAACGAGGCGGCGGTCGGGCCGAAGGTCAACCCGTTCAAGGCGCTCTATTGGAAGCAACGCGGCGGCGGCCCCGACGAAGCCTTGCGCAAGGCGATGGACCCCGGAGCCGAGGAGCGGAAGCCATGAAGACCTTCATCGTCTTGGTCATCGCTCTGTGCTCGACGATCCTCCCGGCCCGGGCCGCGTCGGGACCGTCCAAGCCTTGGAACTTCATCGTGGTCCTGGTCGACGACCTCGGCTGGACGGATCTCTCGTGCATGGGCAGCAGCTTCTACGAGACGCCGAACATCGATCGTCTCGCCGCCCAGGGCATGAAGTTCACCCAGGCCTACTCCGCCTGCACCGTGTGCTCGCCGGCCCGCGCGTCGCTGCTCACCGGCCGTTACCCTGCGCGCCTGCACGTCACCGACTGGATCGAGGGCCACGTGTATCCCCGCGCCAAGCTCCGGGTGCCGGACTGGACGATGCGCCTGCCGTTGGAGGAGCAGACGATCGCCGAGGCCTTGAAGCCGGCGGGCTACGCCACGGTGAGCATCGGCAAGTGGCATCTGGGCGGCCCCGGGTTCTTCCCGGAGCAACAGGGATTCGACCAGAACATCGGCGGCTACGACCGCGGGCAGCCGCCGAGCTACGTCGCACCGTACAAGATCCCGACGTTGGCCGAAGGACCGGCGGGAGAATTCCTCACGGACCGCGAATCGGCCGAAGCGGTGAAGTTCATCACCGCGAACCGGGACCGTCCGTTCTTCGTCTATCTGCCGCATTACGCCGTCCATCAGCCCATCGCCGGGAAGCCCGAGGTCGTCGAGCGCTACCGTCGCAAGGCCCGGCCCGATGCGCCGCACCGGGGTCCGGCCTACGCCGCGCTCATCGAGAGCGTCGACGACAGCGTCGGCCGGATCACCCGGACGCTCGACTCGCTCGGCATCGCCGACCGCACGGTGGTGATCTTCACCTCGGACAACGGCGGGCTGACATCCGGCCGGGTCCCGCCGACATCGAACCTCCCGCTGCGCGCGGGAAAAGGATCCGCCTACGAAGGCGGCGTGCGCGTGCCTTTCATCGTGCGTTGGCCGGGCCATGTCGTGCCGGGCACGACCGAGGCCACGCCGGTGATCTCGCCGGACATCTTCCCCACGCTGATGGAGATCGCCGGTGTCCATCCGCTCCGTGACCGGGTGATCGACGGCCGGAGCCTCGTTCAGTTGCTGACGCGGAAGCGCGGGTTCCGGCGCGACGCGATCTTCTGGCATTATCCGCACTACCATCCCGGTGGCGCGACGCCGTACGGCGCGGTCCGGTCAGGTGGCCTGAAGCTCATCGAGTTCTACGAGGACGACCACGTCGAACTCTACGACCTGCGCGCCGATATCGGCGAGAAGAACGACCTGGCCCACGGCCGTCCGGCCGATGTGCGGCGGCTGCGGAAGCAACTGGCGGATTGGCGCCGGTCCGTCGGCGCCCAGATGCCCATGGCGAATCCGGCCTATGTCCCGCCACCGCCACC
This sequence comes from Verrucomicrobiota bacterium, assembly GCA_038226425.1. Taxonomy (GTDB): domain Bacteria; phylum Verrucomicrobiota; class Verrucomicrobiia; order Limisphaerales; family UBA9464; genus CAIVQB01. Next base: position 12,473 of record JBBRQL010000011.1, on the reverse strand, counting down.
GTCGCCGGCTTCCGGTGGCTCTTCGGAGGCGAAGCCATGACCCGTCCTGCGCGGATCGCCTTCGTCGCGCGGATCCTGCTCGCCGTCTTCGCGATCGCGACCGCCGCGGTGTCCCTGCACGGAGCGGTCGCGGCAAAGCCCAACGTCGTGCTGATCCTCGCGGACGACCTCGGTTACGGCGACGTCCGCTGCCTCAATCCCGAGGGGAAGATCACCACGCCGGAGATCGACCGGTTGGCCGCGGCCGGGATGGTCTTCACCGACGCCCACTCCAGCTCGGCCGTCTGCACGCCGACGCGGTACGGGCTGATGACGGGCCGGTACAACTGGCGCTCGCGCCTGAAGAGCGGTGTGCTCGGTGGCATGAGCCCGCCGCTGATCGAGCCCGGGCGCCTGACCTTGCCGCGCTTCCTCCAGCAGCAGGGCTACCACACCGCCTGCATCGGCAAATGGCATCTCGGCCTCGGATGGCAGGTCCGCGCCGGTGAGCAGGCTTTCGACGACCGCATCGAGAAAGGCGAGGAAGCGTGGCGCGCGGACTTCACCCGGCCGATCGCGGGCGGTCCGATCAGCGTCGGCTTCGACCGTTTCTTCGGCATCGCGGCGTCGCTCGACATGGTGCCGTACACGTTCATCGAGGACGACCACGTCGCCGTGGTGCCGACGCTCACGAACGACTTCCCGATGATCATCGCACGCACGAACGGCGCGACGCGGCGCGGTCCTGCGGCGGCGGGCTTCGAGGCCGAGGCCGTGCTGCCCGCGCTGACCGCGAAGGCGATCGCATATCTCGAAGGAAGGGCAGCTGATGCGAAGGCCGGCCGGCCGTTCTTCCTCTATCTTCCTTTGAACTCGCCGCACACGCCGATCGCGCCGACCGCCGCATGGCGCGGCAAGAGCGGCATCAATGCCTACGCGGACTTCGTCATGCAGACCGATGCGAGCATCGGCGAGGTGCTCGGCGCGCTCGACCGGCTCGGGTTGGCGCGGGACACCTGGGTCATCGTCGCGAGCGACAACGGCTGTTCGCCGGCCGCGCAGTTCTCGGAGCTCCGCGCCAAGGGACACGAACCGAGCGGCCCGCTGCGCGGGGCCAAGGCGGACATCTTCGAGGGCGGCCACCGCATCCCGCTGGTCGTCCGATGGCCGGGACGCGTCAAGGCCGGCACCCGGAGCGACCGGTTGGTATGTCTGAACGACGTCTTCGCCACCTGCGCGGAGATCATCGGAAAGCCGGTCCCGCCCGACGCCGCCGAGGACAGCATCAGCTTCCTCCCGGTGCTCGAAGGCCGCTCCGGCGCGCCGATGCGTGAGACGCTGGTGCATCATTCGATCGACGGATCGTTCGCCGTCCGGCAAGGCGGTTGGAAGCTGGAGCTTTGTCCCGATTCCGGCGGATGGAGCCGACCGGTGCCCGGCGGCCCCGCATCGGCGAAGCTTCCTCCGACGCAGCTCTACGATCTCGCGCGCGATCCGGCCGAGACCGACAACATCGCCGCGGCGCATCCGGAGGTCGTGGCTCGGCTCACGGGCTTGTTGGAGCGCTATATCACCGAAGGCCGGAGCACGCCGGGTCCGTCGCGCTCGAACACCGGGCCGGTCCAGGTCCGGCGTCCCGACCCGCGTCCCGCGGCTTCGGCGAAACCTTGATGGAGCAAAAGGAAGGTCCGGGCACCGCGGCCCGCCTTCCGCCGCTCACGGGCTGGTCGGATCCACGAGCCGCAGATACCGGCTGCTGGCAGGACCGGGCTCGACCTGGACCGGCACTTTTGGGAGGCCGGGACTCGGGACGGCGTAGCGCTCCAGCGGCGTCCAGGTGCGGAGGTCGTCGGAGGACTGGAGTTGGAGCACGGCTGTCGTGCCAGGCACCGCCAACGTGGACCGCCTGCCTTTGACCGGGACAGAGAACGCCGGGACACGGCGTCAGTGCGTCAGCACGTGGCGGAGGTAGAGGTACATCAGCGGCGCGTTGAACAGCAGGCTGTCCAACAGGTCGAGGATGCCGCCGATGCCGGGGAAGAACTTGCCGGAATCCTTCACGCCGGCCTCGCGCTTGAAGAGCGATTCGATGAGGTCGCCGAGGACCGCGGCGACGCTGAGCACGACGCCGAGGATGACCGCGTGCAGCGGGGTCGTCTCCTTCAGATGGTCGTGGCACAGGTGAGCGAAGGCCACGCTCACCCCGGTCGAGACCACGATCGCGCCGGCGAACCCTTCCCACGTCTTACCCGGGCTGATGCGCGGGATCATCTTGTGCCGTCCTATCAGCGAGCCGACGCAATAGGCGCCGAGGTCGCTGAACTTGGTGACCAGGATGAAGTAGAGCACGTAGTAGCGGCCGTCGACGCCCGGGAAGAAGTTGATCTTCTGGATGAAGTTCAACAGCCACGGCACGTACATCAGCCCGAAGAGCGTCGTGGAGATGGCCAAGATCCCCGCGGTGTTGTGCTTCGAGACGAACTGGCGCACGCAGAGACCGAGCACGAAAAGGACCAGCACCGAGGACTCGAAGTCGCCGGGCTTGGACGCCATCCCGGCCTTGCCGATGCCCGGCAGGTAGGCGGTGAGATAGAAGAACGTGGACGCCATCATCAACAGGCCGCCGATGACGCCCCATGTCTTGAAGCACACGAGGCCGCGCTTCTCGACGAGCCCGTAGAACTCGAGCAGCCCGGTCCACGCGAGCAACATCATGAGCGAGAGGAAGACGTAGTTCGCGACCAGGACGTTGGTCGAGAAGATGGCCGTGAGCACGATGGTCCAGAGCACCACGGTGCTGCCGAGCCGGCGCACGAAGGTCTGCCCCTTCGTGAGGGCGGGCGGCGGGGGCGTCGGTGCAGCGGTCGGTTCCGTGCCGGCGGGCGTCATCGCAAGAGGGTGCCAGACGCTCCCGGCAGGACGAACCAAAACTTGGCCGCGAGAGGATGCATGGACCGCCAAGGTCCCCTAAATCGTAGAAGATGACGTGAGGAGTCTCCGACCCCGCAGCCGAGGAAGAGAGAAATGAGACTCCTGACGTCTTCTTCTAAGAAGTTCAGGGGTAGGCCTGTTCAGTCCCGGCTCGCCGGGTTCCCCAGCCGGAAATTCCGCTGCAGCGCGTAGGTAAGGCTCAGCACGAGGAACGACACGACGAGCAGGAACAGCGAGGTGCGGCCGGCCGCTGCGTAGTCGAGCCCTTGGACCTGGTCGTAGATGGCGATGGAGACCGTGCGCGTCACCCCGGGGATGTTCCCGCCGACCATCAGCACCACGCCGAACTCCCCGAGCGTGTGTGCGAAGCTCAGGACCATCCCGGCGAGCAATCCCGGCCATGCCAACGGGACGACGATGCGCCGGAACGTCTGCCACGGCGAGGCGCCGAGGCTCCGCGAGGCCTCGACCAAGCGAGGGTCCACCGTGCGGAAGGCCGCGGTGAAAGGCTGCACGGCGAACGGCAGGCTGTAGAGCGACGACGCGACCAGCAGCCCGCCGAAGGTGAATGGCAGGCGGCTCCCCGCGAGCGTCTCGTACCAACCGCCGAGCACGCCGTGCGGCCCGAGCGCGACCAGCACGTAATAGCCCAGCACGGTCGGCGGCAGGACGAGCGGCAGCGCGACGACCGCCTCGACGAAAAGGCGTCCGCGCCAGCGCGTCGTCGCCAGCCACCACGCGAGCGGCAGGCCGGCGACGAGCAGCACCAGCGCCGTGCAGCCCGAGAGCCGCGCGGTCAGCGCGATGGCCGTCCAATCCATGCGGTCATTTGTCCGGCAGGACGAACCCGTAGCGAGCCAGAACTGCGCGGCCCTCCTTGCCGATGAGCACCGCCCGGAGCTCGCGTGCCGCCGCCGCGTTCCGGCCGCCGGTGAGCACCACGCCGCCCTGCGCAAGGCGCGGATGGGCCTCCGCAGGGACCTCCCACCAACGGCCGGTCCCGGCCATCTTCGGCGCGACGGCGAGCGACCGCGCGATGATCCCGATATCGGCCGCGCCCGAGCCGACGAACTGTGCCGCCTGCGCGACGTTCTCGCCGAGCACGAGCCGGTCCTTCACCGCGGCATGGATCCCGTAGTGGTCCAGCGCCGCCACGGCCGCCGCGCCGTAGGGCGCGTGCGCCGGGTTAGCGATGGCGATCTTGGCAGCCCTCGGGTCGAGCAGCGCGCGCATGCCGGCCTTCTCGACGTCGATGCCCGATGCCTTCGGCACCCACACGACAAGCCGGCCGATGCCGTAGATAAAACTGCTCGTCCCGTCGGCCTTGCCGGCTGCGACGAGCCGTCGCGGAAAGCTCGCGTCGGCCGAGAGGAACAGGTCGAACGGCGCGCCTTGGCTGATCTGGGCGAAGAGATTGCCGGATGAACCGTAGGTCGCTTTGACGGTGACCTGCGGATGCGTCTTGCCGTATCCGGCGATGACCTCGTCGAGGGCGAACTTCAGGTCCGCGGCGGCCGCGACGAGCAGATCGCCGGAGAACGCCGGCTCGGCAGAGGACGGGGACGTCGAGAACGCGGCAACTCCCATCGCCATGGCCGCTGCTAAGAGCCGGAGGCCGGTGCGGCGGGAGATGTGGGCGGGCTCGGGCGGGTAGTGGTGTCCGTTTTTCGGGCTCGTTGCGATCCGCGGCCTGTGCCCCTGTGCGCGGCCTTCACCCTCACCCCGGCCCTCTCCCTGAGGGAGAGGGGGAAGCAGGTCAGCATCCCGGTTCTTCGCCGGCATTTCCGGCAAGGTCTGTCGCGGAACATCCGCCGATGCGTCCATTAGATCCTCCCTCTCAGCCGGGGAGAAATCCGACGAGGCGCCTCGGTCCACGAACGGAGACTGCGGAGCTGACCGTGACGGAAGCGCGGGCGAGCCGCCCGCGCTCCGGGTCGGTCCATGGTCAGGACCGAGGTCAACGGAAAGGACACAAGATTTTCCGTACTCGGCCTCATCAGCGTGCCCGGTCGAAAATAGCGATCACCAGCTCCCCTCATCACTTCATCCCGGGCCACGGCGTGATGGCGTTGAGCGCGGGGACGATCTTGCGGCGCAGCTCCAGGAAATCGACCTCGCCGGTGTGGCGGTACAGCACTTTGCCGTCGGGCGCGACGAGCAGCGTGTGGGGCAGGGGACCTTTCCACTCGGGATCAAGCGCCTCGGTGAGCTTGTCCTCGTCGGTCTCGCCGTAGATGAGGTTCTTGGCGGAGGAATGACGCTTTTGCAGGAACTTGAGGACCATGTCCTTCTCGTCGGGCATCTGCGCGGCGACCGTCACGAGCTCGAAGTCGCGTTGGCGGAAGCGCAGGTTGGTTTCCACGAAGTCGTCGAACTCGGCCACGCACGGGCCGCAACGGGTGGACCACACGTTGATGAGCCGGAGCTTCCCGGTGCCCTTGTTCTCGCGGAGGGCCTTGAGCGCCGCGGCGTCGGCGGTCGCGAGCGTGACGGGTTCCTTGTGGATTTTCTCCAGCCAGCGCGCATTGGCGTCGGTCTTGCCGGCCCATTTGGTGGAGCAGCCGAAGACTTTTGTGTCCTTCAGCCGCGGTTCCTTTCCTTCCAGCAGGTCGTCCATCGCGTTGCGCAGGTCGCGCGACTTCACGAGGTCGAGGCGCTCGGCGTCGTCGATGCGTCCGCGATATCGCAACACGCGCTGCCGGTCGAAGAGGAAGACGTGGGGCGTGGCGACCGGCCCGTACTTCAGCGACACGGCCTCGGTCTCGCCGTCGTAGAGATACGGGAAGTTGTATCCGCGGTCCTTTGCGCGGGCCTTCATGTCGTCGAGGTCGTCGCCTAGGTCGGTGTAGCCCAGCTCGTCGGCGCGGACCGCGGCGGGGCTGTTCGGCGAGATGGCGATCACGGCGACACCTTTGGCCCGGTAGTCGCGGACGAGATCTTTGATGCGCTCTTCGTAGGCCTGCGCGGTCGGGCAATGGTTGCAGGTGAAGAGGACCGCCAACAGTTTGGCGTCCTTGTATTCGGCGAGCGTGTGGTTCTTGCCGTCCACGCCGGGCAGGTCGAAATCCGGCGCGGCGGAACCGAGGGCCAACGTGGGATGGTCCTCCGCGAGGACGACGGACGCGGCGAAGATCGCGAGCAGGACGGCGAGGGGTTTCACAAGTCCCGAAGATGGGAGCGGCGCGACGGCGCGGGCAAACCGATTTTTGGCGCGCGGCGGTCCGCCCGAGGGTTGCGTCGGAATCGGCGGCGGCGATTCTCCCGCGCATGGAACGGCTTGGGCTCAACCAGAGCGGCTACTTCGGCGAACGCATCGACATCGATGCCACGTTGGAGGCCTGTGCCGCGGCCGCGCGCCGCAACGGCTGGCGGATCGAGTCGATCCTGGCGGGCGCTCTCGGCCTGATGGCGCTGCACCGTCCGGCGCCGGCGGGGACCGCTTCCGCTCCGCGCGTCTATCTCTCGACGGGCATGCACGGCGACGAACCGGCCGGTCCGCTTGCTGCCCGGCGCTTGCTGGAAGAGGACCGCTGGCCGGCTGCCGATATCTGGTTGCTGCCGTGCCTGAAACCCGACGGCATCCGCGCCAACACGCGGGAGAACGCTGGCGGCATCGACATCAACCGGGACTACCGCCATTTTCGCAGCCAAGAAGCCCGCGGCCACGTCGCATGGATGGAGCGTCAGCCGCGGTTCGACCTCACCGTGCTGCTGCACGAGGACTGGGAATCGCACGGGTTCTACTGCTACGAGCTGAACCCCGACCGGAAACCGTCGCTCGCGGAGGCGATGATCGAGGCCGTCCGCCCGGTCTGCCCCATCGACGGCTCCGAGACGATCGACGGGCGTCCGTCGCGGCATCCGGGGATCCTGCGGCCGGAGGAATGGCCGGACTTCAACCCGGCGGAACGCGCGGAATGGCCGGAAGCCTTCTGGCTCGGCATGGAGCGGACGCGCTTGAACTACACCCTCGAGGCGCCGAGCGACTGGCCGATGGCTGTCCGCGTGGAGGCGTTGGTCCGGGCCGTGCGCGCCGCGATGGAACGTTGCTGCGCGGACGCGGTCCGGTAGGCTGCGCGGCCTGCGTATGGATGTCTCCCTCGCTCCCGGGCCGGTCCCCGCCCCCATCGTCTTCCGCCCGCGCGCGGCCGCCGTGCCCGCTCCGGCGGCTGTCCCGTCGTCCCGTGGACCTGTGCGCAGCCTGTACGTCCACGTGCCGTTCTGCGCGCACAAGTGCGAGTACTGCGCCTTCTACTCCGCGCCTCCGTCGGGCGACGTCATCAACCGCTACGTCGGCGCGCTGGTCCGCGAGCTGGAGCTGGTCGCGCCGGATTGCCGGCCGGACACGGTCTTCTTCGGAGGCGGCACGCCTTCGCTGCTCACGCTCAAGCAATGGGAGACCGTGCTCGCGGCGATGGACCGGCTCCATCTCACCGGCGCGGGCGAATGGACCGTGGAGTGCAATCCCGCGACCGTCTCGGCCGACAAGGCGAAGCTGCTGCGCGACGCCGGGGTGAACCGCATCTCGATGGGCGTGCAGTCGCTCGACGAATCGCTGCTCGAACGGCTCGGGCGCATCCATTCGCGCGAGCAGGTCTTCCGCAGCCACGACATCCTGCGCGCCGCCGGGTTCGACAACCTGAACATCGACCTGATGTTCGCCATCCCGGGCCAGACGATGGAGCTGTGGCAACGGACGCTCGACGAGGCGCTCGCGCTCGGGACCGAGCACCTGAGCTGCTACGAGGTCATCTACGAGGACGACACGCCGCTCTACCAGCAGCTCCAAGCGGGCGAGTTCTCCGTGGACGAAGAGCTCGCGGCCGAGATGCACGAGGCCTTGGTCGACCGCGCCGCGGCCGCCGGCCTGCGACAATACGAGGTCGCCAACTTCGCCCGCGACCAGCGCGTCAGTGTTGGGCACGGAGCAAGGAACGCAGAGCCGACTTCCCATCTCCTATCTCCGCCCCCCCATTCCCCACCTTCCATCCCCGCCTTGGCCTGCCGCCACAACGTCGGCTACTGGCGGGGCCGCGACAGCTACGGTGTCGGCCCGAGCGCCAGCGAGTACGTCCGCGGATTGCGCGCGAAGAACTGGGCGAACACCGACCTCTGGATCGCGCAGCTGGAGAAAGGCCGCCGCGCCAAAGAATCCGCCGAGGCGTTGGCGCCGGAAGCGCGGGCGGGCGAGCTGGCGGCGTTCGGTCTGCGCATGAACGCGGGATGGCCGTTCGAGGAGTTCACCGAGCGCACCGGCTTCGACCTGCGGACCGGATGGCGCGCCGAGCTCGACCGTTTGGTGGCCTGCGGTTGGGGCGAGGAGACGCCGGATTCGTTCCGGCTGACGCGGACCGGTCTGCGCTTCGCGGACTCGGCGGCGGAGATGCTGCTCCGGAGCTGATCCGGGCGAGCGATCCTGTCACTCGACCAAGGCGACGCACTGCCAGTTCTTCGCGTCGCGGAGATAGAGGCGGCCGTCGGAGTAGGCGGGATTGCACCAGTTCGCGCCGCAGACCTGGACGCGGCCGAGCTCCTTGAAGGCCGTGGCATCAGCGGCGAACAACCCGACCGTGCCGCCGTCGGTCAGCACCAGGACCTTCCCGCCCAACACCAAGAACCCGGAGTACGCCTTGTCGGCGGAGGTCGTGAACCAACCCTCCTGGCTCCAACGCGTGTTGCCGGTCGGGAGGTCGATCGCGACCAGATCCTTGGATGGACCTAGCCCGTAGAGCGTGTCGCCGACGCGCACCGGGCTAGAGAAGTTCATCGCCGCCTCTTTGCTCACCCATGCCTGCGACACCTTTTGTCCGGCTCCATCGCTCTCGATCTTCAGACCCATCAGGCCGGCTGTGTGCGAGGCGACGACCACGGTGTCGCCGAGCACGACCGGCGTGGTCACGTGGCGGCCGAAAGCGGTCTTGACCGGGAAGCGCCACAGCAGCTTGCCGTCGGTCGCGGCGAGGCCGATGACGGCTTCGGCGGTGAAGCAGACGTATTGCCTGGTGCCGGCCAGCGTGGCGACCACCGGTGGCGCGTAGCCGGCCTGGTCGTCCTGGGACTTCCAGCGGACTGCTCCGGACCGTTTGTCGAAGGCAACGATACCTGCGCCTTTCATCCCGCCGGCGCAGGCGATGAGCAGGTCGCCGTCGATCAGCGGGGACCCATCGTTGCCATGGCGCGCCGCGCCGGCGGTGTTGCCCTTCTCGCCGGTGAACACGGCTCCGAAGTCGTCGGTGTACCGCGTGCGCCAGAGCAGCTTCCCGTCGGCGACGGCGCGGCATTGGAGCTCGCCTTTGCAGGAGACGGCGTAGATGCGGTCGGCGTCGACGACCGGCGTGCAGCGCGGACCGGTCGGCCCTTGGGAATCGGTGAACGGAGTGTCCACCGCCTGCCGCCATATTTCTCTGCCATCGGCCACCGCGAGCGCGCGGAGCGTTTCTTGGCCGTCTTGGGTGTCGAAGGCGAAGACCTTCCCGGCGGCGACGACTGGCGAAGCGAGGCCCGGTCCGGCCGGCACGCGCCAAGTGGTCTTCAGCTCGGCGGGCAGTTTCGACGGGACCTTCTCGGATCCCGCGGCATGACCATCGCCGAGCGGGCCGCGCCATCGCGGCCAATCAGCAGCCTGGGCGGCCTGCGCGGCGGTGACGAGCAGGGCGCCGAGGGCCCATGAGGCGAAGGCCGATGCGCGGTGCGGATTCATCGGTTCTCGTTGGCGTACCACATCAGCGCCGATAGCCCGGCGGCCACGAGGGCGGCGGTGACGAGCGACGCGATCATGTGGACGCGTCGCTTGCGCTTGGCGCCGCGGCCTTGGCCCGGGAGTAGGTAATAACGGTGCTCCTCGGGGTTCTTTGGTTTGAAACCGAACATACGGGACAGGATGGACGGCGGGGTTATAGGCAGAGCCGGAAGCCCAGCGCAACCGACGAGCAACGGCGCGGTGATTTTCTTGCGACCGGAGCATCGCGGTATCGCGTTCCCCAAGGGTCTCCAGGCCCATATCCCGGATCAAGGGCATGGACGCGCTGCCATGCCGGAGCTAAGAACACGGCGTCTCCCCGAGAACAAAAACCAATGCCGGACCGGTGCCATGTGCCCGGTCGGCGACCTATGCCGCATCCATGAAGACCCGCACCGCATCCGCCCGAAAGACCGCCGCTTCCGGCAAGTCCGCCCCCTCCCACGGCGTCTCCGCCAAGACCCGCAAGATGCTCATCGACGGCCAATGGGTCGCCGCCGCCTCCGGCGAGACGTTCGCCACCCACGACCCCGCGACCGGCGAGGTGATCTGCCGCGTGCCGGCGGGCGACAAGGCGGACATCGACCTGGCGGTGCAGGCGGCGCGGGCCGCGTTCGAGACCGGACCGTGGCGCAAGCTCACGGCTTCCGAGCGCGGACGTCTGCTCTGGAAGCTCGCGGACCTGTTGGAGAAGAACCTCGAGGAGTTCGCGCGGCTCGATTCGCTCGACAACGGCAAGCCGCTCGGCGTCGCGCGCGCCGCCGATGTGCCGCTCGCCGTGGACCTCTTCCGCTACATGGCCGGATGGACCACCAAGATCCACGGCCGCACTTTCCCCATCTCCGTGCCCTACGCGCCGGGCGCGCAGTTCCACGCCTACACGCAGCGCGAGCCCGTGGGCGTGGTCGGCCAGATCATCCCGTGGAATTTCCCGCTGCTGATGGCCGTGTGGAAGCTCGGCCCCGCGCTCGCCGCCGGCTGCACCGTCGTGCTCAAGCCCGCCGAGCAGACGCCGCTCTCCGCCCTCCGCCTCGGCGAGCTGATCCAGGAGGCCGGCTTCCCGGACGGCGTGGTCAACATCGTCACCGGCCTCGGCGAGACCGCAGGCGCCGCGCTGGCCGGCCATCCGGGCGTCGACAAGGTCGCTTTCACCGGATCGACCGAGGTCGGCAAGCTGATCGTCCGCGCTGCGGCGAACGACCTGAAAAAGGTCTCGCTCGAACTCGGCGGCAAGTCTCCCAACATCATCCTAGACGACGCCGATCTCGAGACGGCCATCCCGGGAGCGGCGAGCGCGATCTTCTTCAACCACGGCCAGTGCTGCTGCGCCGGTTCGCGCCTCTACGTCCACAAGAAGCACTTCAACAAGGTCGTCGAAGGTGTCGCGGCGGCGGCGGCCAAGATCAAGGTCGGTCCCGGCCTCGAGCCCGGCACGGAGATGGGGCCGCTCGTCTCCGAGGAGCAGTTGAACCGTGTGATGGGGTTCCTCCAGTCCGGCCAAGCCGAGGGCGCGAAGCCCTTGGCCGGGGGCGGACGCCACGGCGATCGCGGCTACTTCGTGAAACCGACGGTCCTGGTCAACACCAAGCCCGGCATGAAGGTGCTGGAGGAGGAGATCTTCGGGCCGGTCGTGTGCGCCGTGCCGTTCACGGATGTGGATGAAGTGGTCGCCGCGGCCAACAACAACATCTACGGCCTCGCCGCCGCGGTGTGGACCGGCAACGTCTCCCGCGCGCACCGGATCGCCGGAGCGCTCCGTGCCGGCACGGTGTGGGTGAACTGCTACAACATCTTCGACGCCGCGCTGCCGTTCGGCGGCTACAAGCAATCCGGCTGGGGCCGCGAGATGGGCGAGGAGGCGATCCAGCTCTACACGGAGACCAAGGCCGTCTGCGTGAGGCTCTGAACCGGTGAGGACGGGCTCTCTGCGGCCGGCACGGCGTGCGTGGTGGTGCCTCATGGCGATCCTCCTCGTCGTCGCCGCGCTCTGGCTGCGGGGGAGCGCCGGGTCCGGCTCCGGGAGGAAGATGGCTTGGACCTGCGGTAAGGCTACGGCGCCGAGCCCGGTCGTCTTTTTCCAGGACTCGAGCTCGGATTCGTTCCACGGATCCGGCGTCTTCCGTTTCCGGCAGGTCACCACACCGTCCGACGGCGGGAAACCGCACGGCTGGATCCTGGTCATGTGCGAGTGGTGCTACGTGGGGCGCCATGATGAGACGGTCTCCGTCCTATGAGACGACGGAGGTTTCCGTGGGTGCCATCCGGCTGGGACGACGAGGGGGAGCCTGGGTTGCGGCGATGGTCGGAGGTAGCGCGATGAAATGGTCGGCGGGCAGGACAGGACCGGGCGAACCGTTCGTCTTCCGATCCCAGAGAAGAGTCTTCCGTTCCGGCGATCCGTCCATCCCCGACCGGACCAACGGGTGGCTGTTGGACGCCGGGTGGTTCTACCTGTGCCGGTACGAGGTGCCCGTCGAACGGAGATGATGCGCTTCCGGGACGGTCGGCTCCTCCGACCTTCTTCATTCCCGCTTCACCATTCATCCCTTTTTGCTCCACCCTCCGTCCATGAGCAACCCCGGCCCCGTTTCCGCCGCGCCTGCCGTGCCCACGGCGCTCGCGCCCCACCGTCTGACGTCGCTCGACGCCTACCGCGGCTTCGTGATGCTGCTGATGATGGGCGAGGTGCTGCGCTTCTGCTCTGTCGCCGAGAACCTGGACGGCGGCGGGTTCTGGGGATTCCTCTGCCAGCAGCAATCGCACGTCGAGTGGGTCGGCTGCGTCTTGCACGACATGATCCAGCCGTCGTTCTCGTTCCTCGTGG
>JBBRQL010000010.1:0-40690 GCA_038226425.1 Verrucomicrobiota bacterium | reverse complement strand
TCTTGTCCGAGACCTCCCAAGATTGGGAGACCGGAACAATCTACCTCAACATAGTCTCCTCCAACCCACCCACGACTTGATCCCCGCAGAAATTACAGAAAGAAAATTGCGCGGCCTTGAAGAGACGTGCCTAAAGGACCTGGAAGCGAAGAAGAACGAAGGCGCTGGTAGGGCGAGGCTCCTGCCGAGCCGCTGAGCAAAGGGCGGCCTGTCAACTCGCAGGGGCTCAGCAGGAGCTTCGCCCTACCTTGCGGTCGGAGGATGGGGTGTGACCTGCAGGTCCGGTCCTTTTTCCGTTCCGACCAGCAATTGCTCCCCGAAAACTGTCCGCCACTGCTGGTCGCACCCCAACGGCGGGTGATTTGGTCCCCGGACCCACGGGGAGCCAGGGGAACGCGATGGCCCGGGCCCTCGATGCGTCCTTGGCCGGCGATGGCCGGCGACCGCAGAGTCGCGGTGTGAGCCCGATCGATCTCCTGAAACCGAGGCTGGAAGCCAAGTTGCCCGGAACGCTCGACCTGCTGCGTCAGATGGTCGGCATCAACAGCTGGACGCGGAACCGTGTCGGCGTGGACCGCTTGGCCCGGCTCACCGCCGACGCGTTCGCGGACCTCGGGTTCACGGCCGAGCATGTCCCGTCGGTGGAACCGGCGTATGGCGACCATCTGGTGCTCACCCGGCCGGGAAGATCGGCGAAGTCGGTCGCGATGGTCGCGCATCTCGACACGGTCTTCCCTCCGGAGGAGGAGGAGCGGAACGATTTCCGGTGGCGGCCCGAAGGCGACCGGATCTACGGCCCGGGCACCGAGGACATCAAGGGCGGCACGGCGATGATGTGGATGGTACTTCACGCGCTCCGGGAGCAGGCGCCGGACGCATTCGAAGCGGTGACCTGGCGGCTCTTCTGGAACTCGTCGGAAGAGGTCTTGTCCGGAGATTTCGGCGTCTTGTGCCGGTCGCGCTGCGACCACGGCACGCTCGCGGCCCTCGTGTTCGAGGCGGAAGGGCGGAGCGGCGAGACACGCCGGCTGGTGGTGGCGCGCAAGGGCCGGGCGACATGGCAGGTCGATGTCGCCGGGCGCGGGGCGCACGCGGGCGGCCGTCATGCCTCGGGCGCGAACGCCATCGTGCAGCTCGGCGCGACCGTCGGCCGCATCGCGGCGCTGACCGACCTTGCGCGGGACCTGACCTTCAACGTCGCCTCGGTCGCCGGCGGCGGCGGGCTCAACCGCGTGCCCCATGCGGCGACGGTGTCGGGCGAGTTCCGGGCTTTTGATCCGGCGGTGCAGGCCAAGGCCAAGGCCGCGCTGCTCGCCTTGGCCGGGCCGGGCGAGATCGCGAGCGTCGAGGGCGGCCATGCCTGCCAGATCGCGGTGACGATCCTGGACGAGAGCCCGGCGTGGCCGCGGAACGCGGGCACGGACCGGTTGCTGGCGCTCTGGCAGGAAGCGGGCGTCGAGGCCGGCGTGCCGATCGAGAGCGAATCGCGCGGCGGCCTGAGCGACGGCAACCAGGTCTGGCACGCCGTGCCGACCTTGGACGGCCTCGGTCCGTCGGGCGACAACGCGCATTGTTCGGAGCGCAGCGCCGACGGCTCGAAGCTGCCGGAATACGTGGAACCGGGGTCGTTCGTCCCCAAGGCGGCGGTGAACGTGCTCGCGCTCCGGCTCTTGGTGGAGCGCGGCGGGGTCGCTTGAGCGTCCGGAGCCGGTTTCTCCGGTGCTCAGGTGCGATCCGAAGCGGCGGACAGCAAGCAGCGATGGGGATGCGTGGCTGTGGGGCTGGAACCGAGGAAGAACGAAGACTCAGGTAGGGCGAGGCTCCTGCCGAGCCGCTGAGCAAAGGGCGGCCCGTCAACTCGCAGGGGCTCCGCAGGGGCTTCGCCCTACCACGCGATGGGAAGAAGGTCAGCGGCCGGCTTCACCGCCGCTTCCCCGTTCCCCCCACGCACCTTCTTTCCACTACTGTCCGCCACTTCTAATCGCACCCCTCCGATGGTCGGGTGTTGCGCGGCGCGCGACCGGTGGCGCAGGCTCCGGCCGCTCCGCGAACCAAGCCCTATGAAAGCCGCCGTCCTCACTGGCATCAACGAACTCGGTCTCGACCACGTCGCCAATCCCGTCGCCATGCCCGATGAGGTCGTCGTCCGCCTCAAGACCGCCGCGCTCAACCATCGCGATGTCTGGATCAAGACCGGCAACTACGCGGGCCTCCGTTTCCCGATCACGCCGGGATCCGATGGCGCGGGCGTGGTCACGGAGGTCGGACCGGGCGTGGACGACTCGTGGCTCGGGCGCGAGGTCATCATCAACCCGTCGTTGGACTGGGGCCACCACGAGCGCGCGCAGGAGCCGCGGTTCAGCATCCTCGGGCTTCCCAAGGCGGGCACGTTGGCCGAGGCCATCCATGTGCCGGTGTCGCAGCTCGCGCCGAAGCCGCCGCATCTCACCTGGGAAGAAGCGGCGGCGTTGCCGCTGGCCGGTCTCACGGCGTACCGGGCCCTGTTCAGCCGGGCCGGGTTGGAGGCGCACGAGAAGGTCCTGATCAGCGGCATCGGTGCCGGGACGGCGGTCTTTGCTTTGCAGTTCGCGGTGGCGGCGGGCGCGGTGCCCTTCGTGACGTCGAGCTCGCCGGAGAAGCTCGCGAAGGCGCACCTGCTCGGCGCGAAGCACGGCGCGCTCTACACGCACGGCGGCTGGGCGAAGGAGTTCGGCGACCACTTCGGGCCGTTCGATGTGATCGTGGACAGCGCGGGCGGTCCGGGTTTCGGCGACCTCGTCGACCTCGCGGCGCCAGGCGGGCGGATCGTCTTCTTCGGCGCCACGCGGGGGAACCCGGCCGAGCTGCCCACGCGCAAGGTGTTCTGGAAGCAGCTGAGCCTGCTCGGCACGACCATGGGCAGCCCGGCGGATTTCGCGGCGATGACGGAGTTCGTGACGCGCAAGGGCATCCATCCGGTGGTGAGCGACGTGTTCGCGCTCGACCAGGTGACCGACGCCTTCGCGCTGATGGAGCGCGGCGGGCAGTTCGGGAAGATCGTGGTCCGCATCTCCCCGGATTGACCGGACGGCCGCGGATCGGGTGAGAGGAGGAGAATCTGGAAAGCAGGAAAACAGGAAGAAGACCGGGACGAGACGACCTTGGGGCCAAGAAGCGTGCATGCGGGAACGATGTGGCCGGCGTCCAAGGTGGCACCGGGGTCCGCCCGATCCGGGCCGCGCTGAACCTCCAATGCCCGCTCGGTCCCGATATGATCATCCGACCGCTCTCCGGTGGTCTTGCTCTCCCGTCGTCCGCGGAAGGCGGTTCCCCTGCCCTACGTTCACCGTCCCGATCAGCTCTCGATCCCGACCGGTCTTTTCCTGTTTTCCAGATTCGATCAACGGATCCTGACGCCGGCCGGTCCGGCTGCGATGTGCCGGACGCAGACGAACAAGATGAGCAACGCCCCAGATCGATCGGATGATCCCGGTGCACGCCGGCACGGGCGGTCCGCGTGGGGCGGCCTCGTACGATGGCTTCGGGCTTTGCCGCGCCTGTCGGTTCCGCTCTTCGTCTTGGCGGCAGTTTTCGCCCCTTTGATCTGGGCGGCGGACGCGGCACCTGTCGATCCGAGCGGAGTGCGGAGCAAAGCCGTGACCCCTGGCACGGGAGGCAAAGCGGGCTTCACGCTCCAGGATCCGGCGGCGACGGGCGTGCGCTTCACGAACCACCTCGGCGGCGACCTCTCGTTCACCAACGCCGTTGCGCACAACGGTTCCGGCGTGGCCATCGGGGACATCGACGGCGACGGTTGGCAGGACATCTACCTGTGCAACCTCCAAGGGCGGAACCAGCTCTTCCGCAACCTCGGCGGATGGCGCTTCGCCCCGATGGAGCTCGGCGACGCCGCGTGCGTCGGGCAGCTCTCGACCGCGGCGGTGTTCGCCGATGTGGACGGCGACGGCGACCTCGACCTGCTCGTCAACGGCATCGGCGCCGGCACGCGGCTCTTCCTCAACGACGGCAAAGGCAAGTGGACCGAGGCGAAGGACTCCGGCCTCTCGCGCACCGCGTCCGCGATGTCGATGGCCTTGGCCGACATCGATGGCGACGGCGACCTGGACCTCTATTGCGCCCATTACATCGACGTGCTGCACCTCGCGGACCCGACCACGCAGTTGACCATGGGCCGTCAGGACGGCCGGATGTCCGTCGCGAAAGTGAACGGCCAACCCGCCGACCGGCCGCCATGGAAGGACCGCTTCGAGGTCCGACCGGACGGCTCGGTGCGCGAGCTCGGCGAGGCCGATGGATTCTATCGCAACGACGGGCACGGGCATTTCACCGCCATCCAGGACGTGCCGGGGACCTTCCGGGATGAACAGGGAAACCCGGTGCCGCCGTTCCGCGAACTCGGGCTCGGCGTGATGTTCCGGGATGTCGACGGCGACGGCGCGCCGGATCTCTACGTGTGCAACGACAACGGCGCGCCGGACCGCTTCTGGATGAACGACGGCAAGGGATCCTTCCGCGCCGCGCCCGCCTCGGCGCTGCGGCACGGCAGCCATTCGTCGATGGGCATCGATTTCGCCGACGTCGACCGCGACGGCCGCGACGACTTCATCGTGCTCGACATGCTGGCCCGCGACCGCGCGAAACGCCTGACGCATCCCGGCAAACCGGAGCCCGAGACCGAAGTGCGGGAACGTCCGGGCGCGCGTCCGATGGCGGGCCGCAACACGCTCTTCTTCGGTCGCAAGGACGGCACCTATGCCGAGGCCGCGTTGATGGCCGGCGTCGCCGCGACGGATTGGGCGTGGTGCCCGGTGTTCCTCGATGTCGACCTCGACGGCTACGAGGACCTGCTGGTGACGAACGGCTTCGAGCAGGACGTGCTCGACCAGGACAGCGTGGACCAGATCCGGCACCGCAAATGGACCCCGCAGCAGATGAAGCGCTACCGGCAGATCCATCCGCGCTGGGACTCGGCGAACCTCGCCTTCCGCAACCGCGGCGACGGCACGTTCGAGCCGAAGGGCGCCGAATGGGGCTTCGCGCTTCGCGGCGTTTCCAACGGCATGGCGGTCGGCGACCTCGACAACGACGGCGACCTCGACGTGGTGGTGAACAACCTCGGCGCACCCGCGAGCCTCTATCGCAACGACGCCGTCGCGCCCCGCGTCGCGGTCCGGCTGAAAGGTGCGTCCCCCAACACGCAGGGCATCGGCGCGCGGATCACCTTGCGCGGCGGCCCGGTGGAGCAGAGCCAGGAGATGATCGCCGGCGGACGCTACCTTTCCGGCGACGCGGCGATGCGCGTCTTCGCCGCCGGGACCGCCGCCGCACGGCCGATGTCGCTCGAGGTCCGTTGGCGCGACGGCACGACGAGCCTCGTCGCCGACGTGCTCGCGGACCACGTCTACGAGATCGACCAGGTCGCTGCGGCCAAGACCGTGAAGGCGAAGGAACCGCCTGTTGCCCCGGCATTCGTAGATATCAGCGCGAGGTCCGGCCACGTGCATGTCGAGAACGCCTTCGACGACTGGGCGCAACAGCCGCTGTTGCCGCATCGTTTGAGCCGCGGCGGGCCGGGCGTCGCCTGGCTCGACCTCGACGGCGATGGCTGGGAAGACGTGATCGTTACGGCCGCTAGCGGCGGCAAGCTCGCCGTGCTCTCGAACCAAGCCGGGAAGGGCTTCGCCGTGCGCGAAGCTACCGATCTCTCCGGAGCCGACCAGACCGCGGTGATCGCCTGGGCCGATGGCAAGGGCAACCGCGATTTCCTGTTGGCGCTGTCGTCCCAGGAACTGCCGGAACCGCAGGAGAGCCGCATCATCGGCTTCTCGCAGACGGTCGCGCCGCGCGCGATCGCGGTCGGACGCTCCAGCGTCGGCGCGATGGTCGTGGCTGATATCGATGGCGATGGCGACCTGGACGTCTTCGTCGCCGGACGGTCCGTCCCGGGGCGATATCCGGAGCCCGCGTCGTCGATGATCGTGCGCAACGACGACGGCGAACTGCTGCCGGACGTCGCGGCGAGCGCGCCGTTCCATGCGATCGGACTGGTGACCGGCGCGGCCTTCGGCGACCTCGACGGCGACGGTTCGCCCGACCTGGTGCTGGCCATGGAATGGGGACCGGTCCGCGTCTTTCTGAACCGCGGCGGACGCTTCGAGGACGCCACCGCCAACTTGGGCCTCGCCGAGCACACCGGTCTCTGGAGCTGCGTCGCGCTCGGAGACTTCGACGGCGACGGCCGGCTGGACATCGTCGCCGGGAACCGCGGGCGCAACACCGTCCTCGAACTCGATCCGCCCGGCCGGTCGGCGCTCTTCTTCGGCGGATGGAACGGCGAAGGCATCGTGCAGATGATGGAGGCGCGGCAGATCGGCGACGCGTGGTTCCCGATCCGGGACCGTTCCTGGCTGGAGCGCGGGATCTCCGACCTGCCGCAGCGCTTCGGGACCCACGCGGCCTTCAGCACCGCGACGGTCCTGGCGATCCTCGGCGATCGGTACGCCGCGGCGAAGCGGCTCGAAGCCGCCGAGCTCGAGTCAGTCGTCTTCCTCAACCGCGGCGACCGGTTCGTGCGGATGCCCTTGCCGCGCGAGGCCCAACTGGCTCCCGCGATGTCGGTCGTTGTGGGCGACCTCGACGGCGACGGCATCGAGGACGTCTTCCTCGGGCAAAACTCGTCCGGCGACGCGTCGAACCTGACCCGCGACGACGCCGGGCTCGGCCTGTGGCTGCGCGGTAAGGGCGACGGCACCTTCACTGCCGTCGATGCCTCGGACAGCGGGATCCGCGTCGAAGGTGAGGCGCGAGGCGCGATCCTGGCGGACTTCGACCACGACGGCCGTGTCGACCTCGTGGTGGCGCAGAACAACGGCCCGACGAAGATCTTCCAGAACCGCCTCGCCAAGCCCGGCCTGCGTGTGGCGCTCGATGGCGCGGCGAAGAATCCGGCCGGCGTCGGCGCGCGCCTGCGTCTGCGGTCGGCGGACGGGAAGGCCGGACCGGTCCGGACGGTCCAGGACGGCACGGCGCAGGTCCTCGGCGGTATCGGCCGCGCCACGGCGCTCGAGGTGCGCTGGCCGGACGGGCGCGAGAAGGTCGTCCGCCTGGAGCCCGGCCAACGCGAGGTCCGCGTGGCGTACTGAGCCGGCCGTGGCCCGCGCGCCGAGTCTTCGCCGGCCGCCTTCTGCCGAGGGTTTTGCTTGTCTCGTCCCGCGAGGCGGCGGAGCCTCACGCCTGAAAAATAATCCCATGAAGAATCCCCTCTTCGCTCTCGCCCTCGCGCTTCCGCTCGCCAGCGGCTGCGCCTACGACAACGACAAACACGACACGCTCACCAGCAGCCACAGCAGCGCCGCTCCGGTCGAGTCCGGCTTCAAGAGCCTGTTCGACGGCACCTCGCTGGCCGGCTGGAAATTCGTCGGCAAGGCCGGTCAAGAGTACAAGGTCCGCGGCGGCAACATCGTCTGCGAGGACGGGGTGCAGGGGAACCTCTTCACCGAGAAGGAGTACGAGAACTTCGTCTTCCGCTTCGAGTTCAAGCTCGATTACGGCTCGAACAACGGCGTCGGCATCCGCGCCCCGCTCGAGGGCGACGCGGCCTACGTGGGCATGGAGATCCAGATCCTCGAGGAATCCGGCGCGGTCGCCGGCAAGTGGGGCAAGCTGAAGCCTGAGCAGTACCACGGCTCGGTCTACGGCGTCGCCGCCGCCAAGCTCGGCGCGATGAAGAAGCCCGGTGAATGGAACACCGAGGAGATCGTCGCCGACGGCCGCCGCATCAAGGTCACGCTGAACGGCAAGGTCATCACCGACTTCGACCTCAACAGCGTCACCGACGCCAAGGTCCTCGCCCAGCATCCGGGCATGCTGCGCCCGGGCGGCCACATCGGCTTCCTCGGCCACCACGACCACGTCGAGTTCCGCAATCTCCGCGTCAAGGAGCTGCCCTCCCGCTTCGCCAAGGACAACGTCGCGCCGTATCCCGGTTTCGCCGCGGTCTACAACGGCAAGGACCTGACCGGCTGGAAAGGCCTGCCGTCCTCGCCGAACGACAACCCCGCCAAGCGCGCTAAGCTCCCGCCCGAGAAGCTCGCCGCGGAGCAGGCCAAGGCCGATGCCCGCATGAAGGCGCACTGGCAGTCCGTGGACGGCGCGCTCGCCTTCGACGGCAAGGGCGACAGCCTCTGCACGCTGCGCGACGACATCGGCGACTTCGAGCTGTTCGTCGACTTCAAGATCAAGGAGAAGGGCGACAGCGGCATCTATCTCCGCGGCAGCCCGCAGGTGCAGATCTGGGATCCGTTCACCAAGCCCATCGAGCACGGCGCCGAGGTCGGCTCGGGCGGCTTCTACAACAACCAGAAGAACCCCTCGAAGCCCACCAAGGTCGCCGACCACCCGATCGGTGAGTGGAACCGCTTCCAGATCCTCATGCAGGGCGAGAAGGCGACCATCTTCCTGAACGGCCAGTTGGTGACCCACAACGTCACGCTCGAGAACTACTGGGACCGCACCATCCCGATCTTCCCCACCGGCCAGATCGAGCTGCAGAACCACGGCAACAATCTTTGGTTCAAGAACGTCTATCTGCGCGAACTGCCGCGCCATTGATGACCGATGGAGAGCACCAAGCCATCGGCGGCCGATGCTGATGGCTCCGCCGGAACTCCGGGGCCGGGACACGATGAGGTCCTGCCCCGGGGTTTTCGCGTCGGTACAGACCTTCTGAGCCGGAACCAAGCAGTCTGTTCCGGGTGGAACGGGCCACTGGCCCGTTTGGGCGGGCTACCAGCCCGCCGCGTTGGGTGCGCCGGGAACTCACCCTCCGGTGGGTGAGTCCTCGTGCCGAAGCTCGGCGGCAAGT
Source organism: Verrucomicrobiota bacterium (assembly GCA_038226425.1). Classification (GTDB taxonomy): domain Bacteria; phylum Verrucomicrobiota; class Verrucomicrobiia; order Limisphaerales; family UBA9464; genus CAIVQB01. The sequence continues at coordinate 31,827 of JBBRQL010000010.1, read as the reverse complement.
TGCCGCCGAGAACGGCCAGGTTGGCCGTTCCACCCGGGATAGGTTGCATGATCTCGGCTGAGAGCTCTCCTCAGAAAGTGGGTTGCCTGAGCAACCCTCCGGGTCGGAATCCGCGCCGGCTGCAACTCCAGCTTCTCCGGGCCTGGAAACCATCGGCCTGCCCGGTCACCATCCCCTTTCAAACAAGCCCTGCGATGAACCCGTTCTATAGCTTGGAAGCTGTGGTGCTCGGCGCGTGCGTCGTCTTCTTCTTCCGCGTCGGCCTCGCCGAGGACGGCCCGGCATGGGGTTGGGCGGCCGCATCGCTGCTGATCTCGGTCCTGGCGTGGGGCTGGCTCGGGTGGGGACCGCTCGGCATGTTCGCGGCGCAGGCGGTGTTGTTCGCCGGCATCGGCGTCGTCCGGATGCTCCGGAAGCCTTGATCGGCGGGTCCGGACAAGTTGTTTCCCTGCGTTGCGCCCGGACGGCGATCGGGTATCCTCCGCGCGCTTTGAACGAAGAAGGCTATAAGGCGGTGCGCGCGTTCGGGGGGATCTTCGTCGCGACGATGGTGCTCTACGTGACGCTCTACGGCGGTTGCGAGGCGATCCGGAGCCGCGGCGGCCCGTGGGTCGTCTTCCAGGAGAAGACCGCCGACGGCACGCCCGTCGTCCGGTTGGAGCACCACAAACTGCTCGCCGCCGGACCGGTCACGTTGACCTTCCCCGGCGAACAGGCTCCGGCCCGGTTCACCAACTCGCCGTACATGCGGATCTTCAGGACGCCGAACACCAACACGATGCCCTACGGCAACGTCGTGTTCGTCGACATCGCGAACCCCACCGGGCTTCCCGGGACCGTGGTGATGGATGTCTTCGGGCATCTGCTCGAAATCCAGCCGCACCAGTTCTTCCTCGACGGCCACGCGGTCGCGTGGGTGCCCGGCACGAACATCGTCGTGCCCACCACCGGCAAGCTGCCGCCCGAGCAACGTCCGCAACGCAAGCCCCGCTGATCCCCATTCTGATGGAACAAGACACACTGACCGTCGCCGCTTCGATCCCCGGCGAACGACTCGACCGCTACCTGCACGAGCAGTTCCCCGACACCTCCCGCGGAGAGATCCAGCGCCTGCTCGCAGAAGGCTGCGTCACCGTGAACGGCAAGCTGCCCAAATCCTCGTCGGAACCGCGGGTCGGCGACGTCATCGAGATTCGCTGGCCGGTCGTGAAGCCTTCGGAGGTCGTCGCGCAGGACATCCCGCTCGAGGTGATCTTCGAGGACGACGACCTGCTGGTCGTGAACAAGGACGCCGACATCGTGGTGCATCCCGCCCACGGCCACGCGGACGGCACGCTGGTCAACGCGCTGCTGCACCACTGCAAAGGCCGGTTGAGCGGCATCGGCGGCGTGGAGCGCCCCGGCATCGTCCACCGGCTCGACCTCGGCACGAGCGGCTGCCTCGTCGTGGCGAAGAACGACGACACGCATCGCGCGCTGCAGGCGCAGTTCGCGTCGCGCGACGTCGAGAAGATCTACCAGTGCGTCGTCTGCGGCGAGCCGTCCGCCGCGCAGGGCGAGATCAAGGGCGCGATCGCGCGGCATCCGGTCCACCGCAAGCGCATGGCCGTGACCACGCCCGGCCGCGGCCGCGACGCGCGCACGAGCTACCGCGTGCTGGAACGGTTGAAAGGTTCGAGCTTCATGGAGGCGACCATCCACACCGGTCGCACGCACCAGATCCGCGTCCACTTCCAGCACCTCGGGTTCCCCGTGGTCGGCGACGAGGTCTACGGCGAACGCCAGAACGCGCGGCTCACCAAGGAGACCGGCTACACGGCGCCGCGCCAGCTGCTGCACGCGCGCCGGTTGGCGTTCCTGCATCCGCGCACACAGGAGCGCGTGGAGTTCGACTCACCGCTGCCGGCCGATTTCCGCGCCGGCTTGGCGGCACTCCGACCGGCGTAGGACCTGAGACCTTGGACCGACACCGGGTGCTTTTTTTCAACGTGAGGTGAGGCTTGGGCGAGCCCCTGCCAGCATCTTGCTGGCAGGGGCTCGTCGAAGCCGGGGCTCTGCAAAATCCCTCCACGCGTCTCCCTCCGCACCTTCTGCCGGCGAGACGCACGGCAGCACCTTGGCGGCACAGCGACCGGTGGAGACCTGAGACCTCGGCCCCGAACCCGACCGCGTCGCGCCAGAAACGGGCTCGCGGTCGGCGGCGTCCGTTCGATAGCCTCCGTCCATGCCGTCGCTGAGACAACTCGCCCGCCGCCTGCCGCGTCCGGTCAAGAACCTGATCCGCGACCGCCTGCTCACCAGCGGACAGCGGATCCAGCTCAAGCACGACGCCGAGCTCGATTTCTGGAAGGACTATGTGGCGGCCACCGGCGAGGTGTCCGAAGCCGCCTACTACCAGAAGTTCATGACCGACATGGGCGGCGTGACCGATCCACGGTTCTTCGACGGCAAGGTCTGCCTCGACATCGGCTGCGGCCCGCGCGGCTCGCTGACCTGGCTCACCCAGGCCAAGACGGCCATCGGCCTCGATCCGCTGGCGGATGACTACCACGCGAACTTCCGCCTCGACGGACAGCCGATGCTCTACCTCAAGTGCGGCGTGGAGCAGATCCCGCTGCCCAGCAACTACGTGGACGTCGTGTTCACGATGAACTCGCTCGACCATGTGGACGACCCGGAGGCGGCCTGCCGCGAGATCCGGCGCATCCTCAAGCCGGGCGGCGCCATCATCGCTTCGCTGAACCTCAACGAGCCGGCCACCGTGACCGAGCCGTGGCCGTTGTCGGAGGACTTCCTCCACAAGCACCTCTTCGCCGGCTGGAAGCGCGAGTACTACGAGATCCGTCCGCGCCTCAACACCCAGGGGCACTTCGGGCCGTACCGCTATTTCTACGAACCCGTGCCGAAGGAATACACCGCCTACGACGGCCCGATGGCGCTCTGGTGCCGGTTCACCAAGGTGTAGCCGGCCCGGCCGCGGATAAGGTCACACGCCCAGGCGCCGCGTGATGGCGTCGACGTCGTAGACACATCCGCCCCAGGTCCCGCCGCCCACGGCTTGCAGCGCGGCCCAAAGGCGCGTGTCGGCCGGAAGCAAGGGGTTCGGCGCCAACGCAGGATGCGGCTCGCGGCCGGCCAGGATCTTCTCGCCCTCCACGGGCGAGAGCTTCCCCGTGGCGTCGCCGACGAAGTCCACCGATCCGATCAACCGGACGCGGTCCACCTCGATGCGGACGATGTCGCCGTCCCGCAGTTTGCCAAGCGGTCCTCCCGCCAGCGCCTCGGGCCCCATGTGACCGATGCACGCCCCGGTGCTCACTCCGCTGAAGCGCGCATCCGTGACGAGCGCGACGTGTTTGCCGAAGGGCAGATGCTTGAGCGCGCTGGTGAGCTGGTAGGTCTCCTCCATGCCGGTGCCCATCGGCCCCACGCCCATGAGCACGAGCACGTCGCCGGCATGGATCTCGTGGCGCTTGATGGCGGTGATCGCCGCGCGCTCGGAGGTGAAGATCTTCGCCGGCCCCTCGTGCCGGTAGATCCCGTCGGCATCCACCACGGCCGGGTCGATCGAGGTGGACTTGATCACCGAGCCTTCGGGCGCGAGGTTGCCGCGCGGGAAGGTCACCGTGCTGGTCAGGCCGCGGTCCTTCGCCTGCGCCGGCGACATGATGACGTCGTCGGGCTCCACGCCGTCCTGTTCGCGGAGCACTTCCCGGAAACGCGCGCGGCGACCGCTCTTCTCCCAGGCTTCGAGCACATCGCCCAGCGGCGAGCCCGACACCGTGAGGACCGAGAGGTCGAGCAGCCCGAGAGCGCGCAGATGGAGCATCACCTCGGGCACGCCGCCGGCGAGGAAGACGCGGACGGTGGGATGGTGGACCGGCCCGTTGGGCAGGACGCTGACAAGACGAGGCGTGGCGCGGTTCACGGCGGTCCAATCATCCACCGTCGGCCGGCGCAGACCCGCGGAGTGAGCGATGGCGGGGATGTGGAGCAGGAGATTCGTCGAACCGCCGAACGCGGCGTGGACGGTCATCGCGTTGCGGATGCTCGCGTCGGTCAGGACCGAGCGCGTGGTGAGCTTGCGCGTCGCGAGTCCGACGAGCGCTCCTGCCGACCGCACCGCGAGGTCGCGCCAGACCGCCTCGCCGCTCGGCGCCAGCGCGGAATGCGGCAGGGACATGCCCAGGGCCTCGCCGACGACCTGCGCGGTGGCCGCGGTCCCGAGGAACTGGCATCCGCCGCCAGGGCTGGCGCAGGCGCGGCATCCGAGCTCCGCCGCTTCTTCCAACGTCACCATCCCGTGCGCGTACCGGGCTCCGAGCGTCTGCACCTTCCCGGCATCTTCGCCGTTGCTCGGCGGGAGCGTCACGCCGCCGGGCACGACGACAGTCGGCAGGTCGGGCGTCCCGGCGAGGGCCATGAGCATCGCGGGCAGTCCCTTGTCGCAAGTGGCCACGCCTAGCACGCCGCGGCGCGTCGGCAGCGAGCGGATCAGCCGGCGGAAGACGATCGCGGCATCGTTGCGGTAAGGCAGGGAATCGAACATGCCGGTGGTGCCCTGCGTGCGGCCGTCGCACGGATCGGAGACGTAGCCGGCGAACGGGATGCCTTTGAGCCGGCGCAGTTCCCCGGCGGCGGCGCGCACGAGTTCGCTGATCTCCCAGTGGCCGGTGTGGTAGCCGAGCGCGATCGGCGAACCGTCCGGTGCGCGCATCCCGCCCTGGGTCGAGAGGATGAGGTATTGGTCGCGTCCAAGCTCGGCCGGGTTCCAGCCCATGCCGGCATCTTGCGTCAGACCGAACAGGTCGCCGCTCGGACGGTTGAGCAGCAGGTCCTCGGTGACCGGCAGCTTGCCGGCCGGCCCGGTGGCCTGGGTGCGGGGCGAATAGATCTCGTCAGGACCGGCGGCGAAGAGTTCAGCAGGCGTCACGGCGGCGAGGAGAACGGAGAACGGCGCTCCCGGCGAGCCTGTTGGAACGCGGAACGCGGAGCGGCGGGGAAAAACCGCACCGCCCCTGCCCCCCCGCCCCTCTGCTCCCCTGCTCCCCTGCTCCCCTGCCCCCCTGCCCCTCTGCTCCCCGCCCCCGCTCCCTCCACCTCGGAATTCCTCATGTCGGTCTGGTGCGCGGGACCGTCTCCCTCCAAAGTCCGGCCGGTCGGCGACGACCCCATTTCATGCTCACGATCCGAGACCTCAAGATGTCCCTTGGTGGACGCGTCCTGTTCGAGAACGCCTCGCTCCAGGTCAACTATGGCGACCGCGTCGCGTTGGTCGGCCCCAACGGCGCGGGAAAATCGACGCTGTTCGGCATCATCCTCAAGACCCTCGAGGCCGATGAAGGCGTCGTGGAACGGGATGCCTGGACCATGGTCGGCTACCTGCCGCAGGAGAGCGAACCGCTCGGCGACGAGACCGTGCTCGAGGTCGCGACCGGCCGCGCCACCGTGGTGCCGCTGCTGGAGAAGCGCCTGCACGAGCTCGAGAAGGCCGGGGCGGTCAGCGGACCGGAATACCTCGAGGCCCACGCCAAGCACGACGCGCTGAACGATCCGCAGGTCGAGGCCAAGGCCAAGAAGATGCTCGTGGGCCTCGGCTACAAGGAGACGGATTTCGGCCGTCTGGCCCGCGAGATGAGCGGCGGCTGGATTATGCGCGCGCACCTCGCCCGCCTGCTCGTCATGGAGCCGGACCTCTTGCTGCTCGACGAACCGACGAACCACCTCGACCTGCTCTCGCTTCTCTGGCTGCAGAACTATCTGAAGAACTATTCAGGGGCGTTGCTGATGATCTCGCACGACCGGCAGTTCATGGACGAGATCGTCGGCCAGGTGCACGAGATCGCGAACAAGAAGCTCGTCGCCTACACCGGCAACTACTCCGACTTCTTGGAGCAGCGCGAGCAGCGGTACGAGCAGCAGCTCGCCGCCTACAAGAACCAGCAGAAGGAGATCCAGTCGCTCCAGGAGTTCGCCGACCGCTTCCGCGCCGTGCCCTCCAAGGCCTCGCAGGCCATGAGCAAGCTCAAGGCGATCGAACGCCTCGAGCTCATCGAGAAGCCGATGGCGCCGCGCAAGCCGTTCCGTTTCCAGATCCCGCCGCCGCCGCGCGGTGGCCAGCGCGCGGTGACGCTCGAGGGCATCCACATGGCCTACGGATCGAACAAGGTCTATTCCGGCCTGGACCTGGAGGTCGAACGCGGCGAACGCACGGTCCTGGTCGGGCCGAACGGCGCGGGTAAATCCACGCTGCTGAAGATCCTCGCCGGCGTCGTCGAGTTCCAGCAGGGCGAATGCAAGCTCGGGCACAACGCCAAGCTCGGCTACTTCAGCCAGCACCGCGCCGACACGTTGGACCTGAACAAGACCGTGCTCGAAGAGGTGCTGGCCAGCGCGCCGGCGCTGCGCGAGGACGAGGCCCGGGGCATCCTCGGCTCGTTCATGTTCCGCAAGGAGGAGATCTACAAGCTCACCGGTGTCCTCAGCGGCGGCGAGAAGAGCCGGTTGAACCTGATCAAATTCCTCGTCGACCCGCCGAACCTGCTGCTGATGGACGAGCCGACCACCCATCTCGACATCACGACGGTGGAGTCGCTCACGCTGGCCTTGGAGCGCTACGAGGGCACCTTGGTCTTCATCTCGCACGACGTGCATTTCATCCGCCATCTCGCCAACAAGGTGCTCCACGTGAACGCCGGCCAGGTCCAGGCCTTCGCGGGCGGCTACGAGTACTACCTCGAGAAGACCGGTGCCACCGACGACGCCCGCGCCGCGCTCACCGCGAAGTGATCCCGCAGCGCCCGGCGCCCGCCATCCCCGACAACAGCCCCTTCCGGCTCCCGCACCCGCGGGGGCGATCCCGTCCCTCCGATCGACGACCTCTCCCATGAAATCCACCGGCATGAACGAAGCCCAGTTCCTCGCGCTGCTCCAGAAGGTGCTGCCCAAGGCGACCCAGGACCCGCACCTCTCCTCGGCCATCTACGACCAAGTGGCGCAGGAGATCCGCCTGATCAACAACCTCAAGTCGTTCGAGAAGTTCTGCGCCGAAGGTTCCTTGCCCGACCTCGAGCCGGCCACCGTCGCGGAGTACCAGAGCCAACTGGAGAGCCGCTTCGGTGCCGACAAGGTCGCCATCACGCCATCGGAGAAAGGCGACACCGTGGCCGTGGAGATCGAGCTGCCCGACCGCAAGGTGACCAACCGCATCAAGGTCCGCCCGCCCGGCGCCGAGGAGGAGGAAGAGCTGAAGGTCCGCTTCGTGCCTTTCCCCGTTGCGTTGCCCGCGGATCCGGACCTGCTCTGGGTCCTGGCGCGGCGCGAGGACCTCGGGTCCGACGAAGCCGCGATCGCTTTGGCCAGCATCGAGGAGGAGTTCTGGGAAACGAAAGCCGGGCAGAAGATGCTGCGCGACCAGGTCGAGAAGACCTTCGCCGAGTTCATCGCGCGCGTCCCGGCCGCGGCGCTCGCCGACAGCGGGCTCAAGCGGCACTACAAGGAGCCGGAGCCCCGCAAGACGCTCCGGCGTCTCGTGCCCGCCTCGCAATCGGAGCTCGAAGCGCTCGGCGGAGCGGCGGCACCCGCCACGGCATAGCCCCGGCGGAGCGCCCCACGGGCCACTGGGGGGGCGATTAGAAGTAGCGGACACGGCAACCGGCGCAGAGTTGCGCTTGCTCTGCAGAAAACACCGGCCGGAGAGAGAATCTGGAAAACAGGAAAACAAGAAAACCGGAGCTTTGCCGGCTCCTTTCCTGCTTTCCTGTTTTCCAGATTTATCTTTTCCACAGAGCAGATGGCACTCTGCTGGATCGCGGGTCTGTGATCATCAGACGCCGCCTCTTGCCAAGCGCCAAGGTCTCTCCTCGCGCCCCGCCAAGTCCGATCGGCGACGCGGCAGAGCACACCTTTGCAAACACGGCCGCCCCCTTCCGATCGCACCCCGGGCCGGCATGCTCACGCTTCGTGCGCCGGAAGCTCGATGCTCCAGAGCTTCCGGCCGTCGCGGTCGAAGTGCGCCACCGTCGCGGCCTTCGTCCGGCCATCGATCCGCACGGTGCCGAAGAACTGCTCGACCGTGTGGGGTCCCGCGGACGGCGATCCGGGCGGACGCGAGTTCCACCGGGCCTCCGGTCCGAAGGTCTTGTCGAGTGTGCCCGGACCGAAGGTGCCGGCGTGCAGCGGTCCGCTCACGAATTCCCAGAACGGATCGAACCCGGTGAACTTGGCCCGCGACGGGTCGTAGTGGTGCGAGGCCGCGTGATGGACGTCCGCAGTGAGCCAGACCACGTTGCGGACGTCGGCCGCCTTCATCGCGCGGAGCAGGTCGGCGATCTCCAGCTCGCGCCCGAGCGGCGGACCGTCGTCGCCGTTGGCCGTGGCCTCCCAGTTCTTCGGCCCGTCGGACACCAGCAGGGCCAAGGGCATGTCCGAGCAGATCACCTTCCAGGTGGCCTTGCTCGCGATCAAAGCGCTCTTGAGCCACGCGAGCTGCGTGGTGCCCATGTAGGCGGATCCGCGAGTCGTCGCGGTCTGGCGGTTGGGGCTGTTCGCGTCGCGGTGGCTCCGGAGGTCGAGGAAGAAGAGCTCGCACAGCGGCCCGCGCGGCACCACACGGTAGATGACGCTCCCGCTGCTCGGCCGCACGGGTTGGTAGTCGAAGAAGGCCCGGCGCGCGCGGGCGGCAAGCACGTCCACGCTCTTCTCGGTGTAGCGGGCGTCCTCGTCGAGCTTCTGCCCCGGGTACCAGTTGTTGCGCACCTCGTGGTCGTCCCATTGGGCGAAGACCGGGACGGCCGCGTTGAAGGCGCGCACGTGGCGGTCGCCCAAGTTGTAGCGGTGCGCGCCGCGGAACTCGGCCAACGTCTCGGCGACCTTCGCCTTGTCGTCGCTCACGAGGTTGCGCCACAGCTTGCCGTCCGGCAGCGCGACCGCGGCGCCGATCGGGTTGTCCGCATAGATCGTGTCGCCGCAGTGGACGAAGAAATCCGGCCGCGCCTCGCGCAAGGCGGCGTAGGTCCGCATGCCGTCGCCGTCGGGGTTCGTGCCGAAGCCCTGCCCGCAGGTGTCGCCGCTCCACGCGAAGACGACGTCGCGAGCATCGCGCGCCGCCGTGACGAGCTGGCCTTCGACCGGCTGGGCGGTGCGCTTGCCGGCGGCGTCCTCGAACGCCACGCGGTAGAAGACGCGCTCGCCAGCGGGCAGGTCGCGCAACAGCAGCTTGGCGGTGTGGTCCGCTTCCGGGCCGGTGACCGGGCCGACGACACGGCGCGCCCCGGCGAAAGACTCCGCGGTGCTCCATTCGACCTGCATCGTCGCGGCGCGATCGGTCCGGGCCCAGACGACGGCGGAATCCGCGGTCACGTCACCGCTCATCACCCCGTGGGTCACCCCGGGGGATGCGCCGCCCAGGACCGCGGGCCCGGACGATTGCGCGCGGACGAGCGCGGGAGCCGTCAAGATGGCGGCGCTGGCCCGGAGCAAGCAGGAGGTGAACTCACGTCGGGAAACGGCGTCTGTCATACCGCCAACGTGCCGTCGAGGATCTGCGGAAGCCAGCGAGGAGAAGCAGGCGGTGCGTTGAGGGGACGATGCCGTTGCAACTCACGGCGACATCCGACGGACAAAGTAGCACAGGCGTCTCGCCTGTTGCGGACGCCGTGGACCACCCCCACCGGACAGTGGACACGTCATCCTTCTGGATCCAGACCGCCAAAAGGGTTGCTGTTGCGGCCAAGGCAGGCGAGACGCCTGCGCTACGTTGTGCTCCAACGGCATCGTTCCGGCATAGAGGAGGCTGATCGGAAAACACGGGGCGCCGGTGCCGCCAAGGTGCTGCCGTGCGTCTCGCCGGCAGAACGTGCGGACAGAGACACGCGGGAGGATTTTCCTGGCCCCGGATCCGGCGAGCCCCTGCCAGCAAGATGCTGGCAGCATGTTGGCCAAAGCCTCAGGTCACGACGATGAAATCCATGAGCGCCGGCGGCCACCCTCGCTTCCGGTTCTCTCAGTTCTTCGGGGCCCCGGCGTGGGGCCGGACGGATCCGGTCGCGAACCGCACCCGCTTCACGTCCCACGGCTTGGCCGCCTCGTCGCCCTCGCGGAACGTGTAGAAGCGGTCGCGGTCGATGCCTGTCAGCACCTGGGTCTTGCCGGTCGCCGGCCACAGGACCTCGACCGACCAGATCGCCCCGGCGTCGCCGAGCCCGATCTCGGCGCGGAGCGGGTTGCAACCGAAACTGCCGCCGGTGTCCACCCAGCGGTAGATGTCGCGCGGTCCTTCCGGCGTCGTGACCGAGACCTTGATGCGGGCGCCGATGGCAGAGCGGTTGGAACGCACGCCTTCGAGTTTGAGCGTGAGCCAGTGGTTCGTGCTGCCCGGGTTCTGGTAGAGCGTGTGATGGTACGGATCACCGGTGAAGGCTCCACCCATGTTCTCGAACACGTCCTGGTCGCCGTCGTTGTCGAGGTCGGCGAAGGCGACAGCGTGGCCTTTCTGGAGGTTGCCGGTGCCGGTGGCAGTCGTGACGTCCTGGAAGAACTTGCCCCCGGCGTTCCGGAACATCCGGTTGGGCACGAGCGTGAGCAGGTCCGGGCCGCCGGTGCCGAGGTAGATGTCCGGATAGCCGTCGTTGTCCAGGTCGCCGAAGTTGGCGCCCATCGCATACAGCAGACGGTCGAGGTGCGCGGCGCGGGAGACATCCTCGAAGGTGCCGTCGCCGAGGTTGCGGTAGAGCTTGGAGCGTTCTCCGCGCGAACTCTTGCCGAGCTGGTCCGCGACGATGTCGGCGACGTTTTCGATGTCGTAGCCGCCGACGTAGAGATCGGGCCGTCCGTCCTGGTCGTAGTCGAAGAACCAGGTCGGGAAGCTTTTGTCGGGCTGCTCGACGCCGACGGTCTTGGCCACCTCGGTGAAGCGCCAGGCCTTCGAGCCCGGGGCGGCGGGGCCGTCGTTATGGAAAAGCAAATTGGCGCCGTCGCGGCGAGAAATGTAGAGGTCGGGACGGTTGTCGCCGTCGTAGTCTGCGACCGCGACGCCCTTCACGAACCCGATGATGCCGAACCCGCTCTCCGCGCCGCATTCGGTGAAGGTGCCGTCCCCGTTGTTGCGGTAGAGCTCGCACCGTAGGCGGTCGCCGCGCTGCGATTCGTTGCCGATGAACAGGTCGAGCTTGCCGTCGCCGTTGAAGTCGAGCCACCGCGCCGTCTGGGTGGGATTGAAGCTCAGCAGGCCGGCCGCCTCGGTGACGTCCTCGAACGTGCCGTCGCCGCGGTTCCGTAGCAGGGAATTGGGATGGTGTCCGGCGATGCCCAACCAGGCGCCGCGCAGGACGAAGACGTCGGTGAAGCCGTCGTTGTCGTAATCGGCCGAGACCATGTTCAAGCCGCCCCAGAGCCCCATCAATCCGGCCTCGCGGGTCCGATCGGTGAACCGGCCGTCGCCGTCGTTGTGGAGGTAGCGGATCTGTCCGCGCAACGCCCACGACGAGACCATCACGTCGAGGAGCCCGTCGTTGTCGAAATCTTCGACCACGACCCCGCCGCCCAAGCTTTCCAAGGCGAGGCCGACCGCGCCGGCGACGTCAGGGAAGCGCGGCATCGGAGCGTCGGATTCGAAGACCGAAGGCGGGATGACGAAGGCCGGCGGGACCTGGTCGGGCCACGTGCCCAAGGTCATGTGGGCGATGTTCAGGATCCAGCGGGCTTGGAGATCGCCCGGATCGGCGGCGAGCAGGCTCTCGATCACCGGGATGGCGCTCCGGGATCCGCGCGGGAGCAGGTGGACGCCGCCGCCGCGGATGGGGAAGAGACAGGAATCGGCGTTGTGGTTCGCCAGGCAGTTCTCCTGCTCGCCGATGCGGAGCAGCGCGATCGCGCGGCCGGTGCGGACGAGCGTGCGGTCGCCCGCGGTCGCTTCGGGATCCAAGTTCTGCTCAAGCCAGCGGAACTCCTCGGCCGCGGCCTCGCTGCGGCCGGCCTGCAACATCTCGATCGCGCGGGAGGTCCGTGCCCGGAGCTTTTCTTCGGGCGTCGTCGCCGCTTCGGCCGCCTTCGCGAACATCTCGATTCGCTGGTCGTTGAGGAACCGGTTGAGCTTCGGGTCGGCGGTGTCCGCGATCTGACGGAGCCGGGCGACCATCGCGAGCGTCGCCTTCGACTGGACGGGTTCCGCCGCGGTCCCCGTCTGCCCGGTCGCCAGCGACCCGCGCAACACCGCGCCGGCGACGAGCATGACAAGACGCGCCAACGACAAATCGCGCGCCCGGGTCGCGAGGCTTCGGCCATGGTGCGGACCGTTCATCATCTCAAAGGACATCGGTGAACTTGCTTGGTGACAGGATCATTGTGGGATCGGGGCGGGCCGCCCGCGACCGGAGTCCGCGACCTTAGCCGCTTCCACGCCGATCGGGAGGAAGCTGTGGTCCCGTTCTGTGACAGGGGCGGACGGATCCGGAAGCGACAGCGACGGGCAGATCGGCGGCCTCAGAATCCCAGGAGCTTGCCGCCTTGATAGGTGACGAAGGCGAGGCACCACGCCAACGCGGTCATGTAGGCGAACTGGAAGAGCGGCCACTTCCAGGAGTTGGTCTCGCGCCGGACGATGGCGATGGTGCTCACGCACTGCATGGCGAACACGTAGAAGACCATCAGAGTGATGCCGGTCAGCGCGGTGTAGACGCGTGTGCCGTCCTCGCGCCTCTCGCCCCTCAACGTCTCCGCCAGACCGGCGGTCGCCACGCGGTCTCCCGCATCCACCTCGCCGACGTTGTAGACGACCGACATGGTGCTGACGAAGACCTCGCGGGCCGCGAACGACGCCACGATGCCGATGCCGATCTTCCAGTCGAAACCAAGCGGCCGGATGGTCGGCTCGATCAGATGGCCCAAGCGGCCGGCGAAGGAGTGGCGGAGCTGGTCGCCGGATTGTTCGTTCTTCAGCGCTTCGTTCCGGCCATGCGTCTCCTCTGATGCAGCCAGTGGGCGAGTGGGCGAGTGGGGGAGTGGGCCAGAAGTCACCGTGGAGACGGCGTCTTCTCTGGCTTTCTGGCTCACCGGCCCGCTCTCCGGCTGCGGCGCCCCTCCGGCCCCCGGCGGCACCTTCGGATACGTCACGAGGAACCAGAGCAAGATATTGATCCCGAGGATGACCGTGCCGGCGCGACGGAGGAACAGTTTCGAGCGGTCCCACATGTGCCGCAGCAAGGTCTTGACGACCGGACGCTTGTAAGGAGGCAGCTCGAGGATCAGCGGCGGCGGTTCGCCCTTCAGGAGCGTCCGCTTGAAGATCCAGGCCATCCCAAGCGCACCGACGATGCCGAGCAGGTACATCGAGGTCAGGACCATCCCGCGCCGCAACGCACCGCCGCCGATGCACGCCGCGATGAGCACCGTGTACACCGGCAACCGCGCCGAGCAGCTCATGAGCGGCGCGATGAGGATGGTGACGAGACGGTCCTTCGGCGATTCGATGGTGCGCGTGGCCATGATGCCCGGGATGGCGCAGGCGAACGACGAGAGCATCGGGATGAAGCTCTTGCCGTGCAGGCCGACGCGCGACATCAGGCGGTCCATCAGGAACGCTGCCCGCGCCATGTACCCCGTGTCCTCGAGCAGCGAGATGAAGAGGAACAGCAGGCAGATCTGCGGCAGGAAGACCACGACCGCGCCGACGCCCTTGATGACGCCGTTGGCCAACAGGTCCTGCAGGTCGCCGGCTCCGAGCGCGGAGCTGATGCTGCTCGCGAGCCAGTTCACCCCGGCATCGAGCAAGTCCATCGGCAACTGCGCGAAGACGAAGATCGAGACGAACATCGTGAGCATGATGCCCACGAAGATCAGCAGGCCCCACACGCGGTGCGTGAGCACGCGGTCGAGGCGGTCGGAGAAGTTCTCGCCCTCGACGAAGCTCTCCACGGTGACGTGCTGGGCGATGGCCGAGACCCTCGCGTAGCGGGCCTCGATCGCCGCGCTGCGCCAATCCACGCCGGCCGCTTCGAGACGCGTCCGAGATGCCGCGACGGCCTGCCGTACCGTCGGCGGATACTGCTCCGGATGGGCGGCCAACACCTTGTCGTCGCCCAGGATCAGCAGCGCCTCCGCGGAGGCCAACCGGTCCCGGTGCGGGAACATCCCGGCCAACTGCGCGCGGATCGCCAGGGCTTCGCGGCCGAAGGCTTCCGGGAGCTCCTGGAACGAACGGGGCTCGGTTTGAGGAAGCGGGCCAGCAGGCGAGCGGGCCAGCAGGCCGGAGGCGATGCCCTCTTCATCTGACCCGCTGGCTTTCTGGCCTGCTGGCCCGCTCGCCCGCCCGCCCGCTCGCCCGCTCGCGAACCGTTTCACGGCCCCTTTCAGCTCCTCCACGCCTTCGCCGTCGCTGGCGATGAGCGGGACCACCGGCACGCCGAGCGCGGCGGACAAGCCGTCGACATCGATCTCATGGCCGTTCTCGCGGGCCACATCGACCATGTTCAGCGCGAGCAAGGTCGGATGTCCGAGCTCGATGACCTGGGTGGCGTAGTAGAGGTTCCGCTGGAGGTTCGAGGCGTCCACCACCACGACCACGAGGTCGGGCGCGGGGACGTCGGCGAGCCGCTGGAACAACACGTCGCGCGCGATCTGCTCGTCGAGCGATTGCGGGCTGAGCGAATAGGTGCCCGGAAGGTCGAGCACATCGACCGGATGCGCGGCGTCGGCCCCGAGCATCGCGCCCTCCTTGCGCTCGACCGTGACGCCGGCGTAGTTGCCGACGCGCGCGCGCAGGCCGGTGAGCGCGTTGAACAGCGTCGTCTTCCCGCAGTTCGGGTTGCCGGTGAGGACGACGGTGAAGCGCGGAACGCGGATCGCAGATCGTGGATTAAGGACGGCGGTGCCCATGCGTCAGCGGCCTTGGCGGACCATGACCTGTTCCGCTTCATGCTTCCGCAGCGACAGGTTGTAGCCGCGGATCCTGATCTCGACCGGGTCGCCGAGCGGCGCGAAGCGCACCAGCTCGACCGTCGTGCCGACGAGCAGGCCCATCTCCAATAGCCGACCGCGGTGCTCCACCGGCACACGGATCTCCGCGACCACGGCCTTGGCGCCGGGCGCGAGCGAGGAAAGCGGCAAGGTATCGTTCACGAGGAAAGCAAAACCACAGATGGACACCGATGGACACAGATACGCCGCACCAAGCGCGCCATAGCAGTCCTCTTCATCTGTGTTTATCTGTGGCCATCTGTGGTTGCGTCTCCAAAAAAGGCGTCACGCGGCCAACCGGAACGGGGCGACGGGTTGGACCATGATCTTCTCGGCCAGCTTGGCGCTGAGCCCGAGGCGGGCGTTGCAGACCTGGCAGAGGACGTTGTTCTGCAGGGTGATCACCTTCACGCGCTGTTCTTCGCCGAACCCCATCTCGCGCAACCGTTGGTCCACTTCCGGGTCCGAGGTCAGCCGTTTGATGATGACCACGCATCCGGCACGGACGCGGCTCAGCGGCGACAGCGCCGTGGGGACGGATGCCGCCAGCGTTCGATCCGGCATGGGATCTGTCAGGCTCAAGCGGGGTCAACGTAGGGGACGGCTCGGACGAACCGCAAGCCGGCCGGTTGTCGTTGGATTGCGGTCGGTTGTCGGAGACTTGCGGACGGGCAGAAAGGCTCGGACAACGCGCGACGAAGGCAACCCGCCGTGAACGGAACACGCTCTTGCCGCAGCGGCTCCACCCGTTACTTTCCCCGCGGTCCGCACGTAACAACACCTATCCATCCCGCTCATGCCCTTTGAACTCGCCCCTCTTCCCTACGCCCAGGACGCCCTCGAACCGCACATCGACGCCGTCACGATGGGCATCCACCACGGCAAGCACCACAACGCCTACGTCACCAACCTGAACAAGGCCATCGCCGGCACCGCCCTCGAAGGCAAGACGCTCGAAGCGATCGTCTCCGACCTCGCCAGCGTGCCCGACGCCATCCGCGGACCGGTCCGCAACAACGGTGGCGGCCATTGGAACCACACCTTCTTCTGGAACATCCTCGCCCCCGGCGCGGGCGGCGCCCCGACCGGTGAGCTGGCGGCCGCGATCGATGCGTCGTTCGGCAGCTTCGATGCCTTCAAGGAGAAGTTCGAGGCCGCCGGTGTCGGACGCTTCGGCTCCGGTTGGGCGTGGCTGGTCGTCAACGGCGGCAAGCTGGAAGTCGTCTCCACCGCGAACCAGGACTGCCCGCTCATGGGCAAGGCCGTCGCCGGCTGCGAAGGCAAGGCCCTGCTCGGCGTCGACGTCTGGGAACATGCCTACTACCTCAAGTACCAGAACCTCCGCGCCGCCTACCTGAAGGCCGTCTGGAACCTGGTCGACTGGAACAAGGTCGCAGCGCTCTACGTCGCTGCGAAGTGAGCCGTCCCCGGCATCCCGCCGATCTTTCTGTCCACGCCGCCCGGTTTGCCGGGCGGCGCTTTCGTTCCGCGAGAACCGGCGGTCGCCCTTGCCGGCCGGCTTCGTGACGTGCGCACCGCATGGATGCCGAAGCTTCACCCGTCGCCGCTTGGTTCGGACGGAAGTTCGCCGCGCCCACGCCGGCGCAGACCGCGGCGTGGCCGTTGATCGAGGCGGGGCGGAACGTCCTCGTCGTCTCGCCCACCGGCACGGGCAAGACCTTCGCCGCGTTCTTCCAGGTGCTCGACCGGCTCGCGCGCGAGCACGCCGCCGGGACGTTGCGGGAGGGCATCCACTGCCTCTACCTCTCGCCCCTGCGTGCGCTGGGCCACGACTTGGAGAAGAACCTCGCCGGCCCGCTCCGCGAGATCTACGGCGACGCGCCGCCGATCCGCGTCGGCCTGCGCTCCGGCGACACGGGACCGGCCGAGCGGGCGCGGCAGTTCGCCCGCCCGCCGCATCTGCTGCTCACCACGCCGGAGAGCTTGGCGGTGATGCTCAGCCAGCCCAAGTGGACGCCGGTGCTCGCGAAGGTGCGCTGGGTCATCATCGACGAGATCCACGCGCTCGCGGAGAACAAGCGCGGCGTCCATCTCAGCCTGAGCCTGGAACGGCTCGACGCGCTGAAGGCCGCCGGTACCGGCCCGCTCCAGCGCATCGGGCTCTCGGCGACGGTCGCGCCGCTCGACCAGGTGGCGCAGTTCCTCGTCGGCACCGAGGGACGCTGCGAGGTCCTCGACGTGTCGGCCGCCAAGCGCCTCGACATCCGGCTCTACACGCCGCTGCAGAAGGACCCTTACCCGCTCGCGGGCTTCAGCGGCGTGCGCATGATCCGGGCATTGGCGAAGCTGGTGCTGAAGTTCCGCACCACCCTCGTCTTCACCAACACCCGCAGCGGCGCGGAATCGACGACCTTCCGGCTCAAGGAAGCGTTGCCCGACCTGGCCGGCCAGATCGAGTGCCATCACGGCAGCCTCGACCGCGACCTCCGGCTCGATGTCGAGGACCGCCTCAAGCGCGGCGAGCTCCGCGCGGTCGTCTGCTCCACCTCGCTGGAGATGGGCATCGACATCGGCAGCATCGACCTCGTGGTCATGCTCTCGACGCCGAAGGGCGTGAGCAAGGCGCTCCAACGCACCGGCCGCGCCGGCCACAGCATCCACGAGCTCAGCCGCGGCCTGCTGATGGCCACGAACGTGAACGATCTCGTCGAGTGCTGCGCCACGGCCCGGCTCGCGCGGCGCGGGCATCTCGACGCGCTTCGCTTCCCCGAGGCGCCGCTCGACGTGCTCGCGCAGCACCTGATGTCGATGGGCTGCCTCGGCGAGACGAAGTGCGACGACGCGTTCCGGCTGGTCCGTCGGGCTTGGCCGTATCGTGACCTCGCGCGGGCCGAGTTCGACGACGTGCTTGATTATCTCGCGGGCGGCGGGAAGTCGCTGAGGCGGCAGTACGAGGACGTCTTCGGCAAGATCGTGCTGGACGAGGGACGCGGCGTGTTCGAAGCGCGGCCGGGCGCGGTCCGCCGTGATTTCCTCCAGAACGTCGGCACCATCCCGAGCGATGGTGTCGTCCAAGTGATGCTGCGCTCGTCGTCGCTCGGCACGGTCGAGGAAGGGTTCATCAACGGGCTGCGGCCGGGCGACGTGTTCATGCTCGGCGGACGCGCGCTGCGTCTCGAGCGGGTCGGCATGATGCAGGCGTGGGTGCAGCGGGCCGACGGCGCGACGCCGACCATCCCGCGCTGGGGCGCGAACAAGATGCCGCTCTCGAACCGTGTCGGCCGTGAGATCGTCGCCTTCCGCGGCGAGCTGCGCGCGCGGCTGGAGGCGATCGACTTCAACCGCTCGCCCTCCCTCATCCCTTGGATCGCCCGACGTCTGGAATGCGAGGAGCCCAACGCCGCGGTGATCTTCCGCATCCACGCCGCGCAGCATCTGTGCAGCGAGATCCCCACGGCGGGACGTTTCGTCGTCGAAGAACTGATCGGGGAACCCGGACCGCCCATGGACGTGCCGCGCCTGGGCAAGGCAGGGGCGCGGGGGCGCGGGGGAGCAGGGGAGAAAGGGAGAAAGGGAGCGGAGGAGAAGTCCACCCCTGCACCCCTGCTCCCTTTCTCCCCCGCGCCCATCCCCCCTGCCAGCCTGAAAGCCACATGGACTCCCGTATCGGCGGCAGCGTCCCCATCCACCCACCGCCGCTACTTCTTCCATTCGCTCATCGGTCGGGCGGCGAACGACGCCTTGGCCCGCGTGGTCGCGTCGCGGATCTCGCGGCTGCGCGGCGGCAACGCGCTCGCCACGCCGGACGACTACGGATTCGTGCTCGCCGTGGCGGACGAGCAGCGCCTGACCGCCGCGGACCTGCCCGGGCTGTTCGCCCCCGAAGGCTTCGCCGACGAGCTGGACCGCTCGCTGGACCGTTCCGCGCTGCTCAAGCACCACTTCCGCAACGCGGCGCAGACCGGGCTGATGGTCTACCGGAACCATTTCGGCGAGGCGAAGTCCGTGCGGAAGCTGCAGTGGAGCACGGAGGTCATCTTCAACGTGCTGAGCGAGCACGAGCCCGGCCACGTGCTGCTGCGCGAGGCCCGGCGCGACGCAGTCCACAGCTTCCTCGACGCGGGCGGCGCGATCGCCTTCCTCGAAGAGCTGCGCTCGGCGGCGGTCCCGATCTGCTTGCGGACGGTCACGCACGTGCCGCCGCTCTCCTTCGGCATGTACGCGACGCAGATCAAGGAAGCCCTGCTGGTCGAGGACCCGCGCGAGACGCTGGAGCGGCTCTATCGCCAGTGGTGGACGAAGATCGAGGGCGACGTGCCGGGAGGAGAGCCGGCCGCTCCGGTCTGAAGCGCCGGTTCTTCGGCTGCGATCCGAAGTGGCGGTCAGAAGTAGCGCAGAATTGTATTCTGCTGTTTCGCCGAGTTGGACTCGGCAAGGCGTGAGGAGAGACCCGTGCGCCTGGGCAGAGGCGGCGTCTGCGGATTGCAAATCCGCGGTACAGCAGAGTGCAACTCTGCGCTACCCGCGGTCCCGTGCACGCCACTTCTGATCGCACCCCGGTTCGTCACTTTACATGCCGGAGCGGTCGCCCACCTTCCCGGTATGGTCGTCCGCTCTTGGCTCCTGCTCTTCGCTCCGTTTCTGTCCGCCGTCCTCGCGCTGGCCGGTCCGCTCACCCGCGTCGCGAACACGACGCTCAAGCTGCCCGAGATCCCGGGATCGTTCGGCTACCGGTTGGTCGAAGCGTTCCCGGGACTCGGCGTGACGCCGGTGGCGATCGTCGCGCCGCCGGGCGAGACCAACCGGCTCTTCTTCGTCGAACCGGTCGGCAGGATCCGTGTCCTCACCGACCTGTCCAGGACGGGCGCGGCCGCCGTGTTCTTGGATCTCGTCGGCAAGACGGTCTCCGGCGGTGAACAAGGGCTGCTCGGCCTCGCGTTCCACCCCGGTCACGCGACCAACGGCCGCTTCTTCGTCTACCGCACGGTCACCGCGACGACGCCCGGCCAGGTGAACAAGCTCCACGACCGTCTCAGCGAGTTCCGCGTCTCGGCGAGCGATCCGGACCGCGCCGATCCGGCCTCGGAGACCATCCTGTTCCAGCAACCCGACGAAGCGGTGAACCACAACGGCGGCGACCTCCACTTCGGTCCCGACGGTTATCTCTACATCTCGCTCGGCGACGAAGGCGGAGGGAACGACCAGTTCTCCAACAGCCAGCGCATCGACAAGGATTTCTTCGCCGGGCTCCTGCGCATCGATGTCGACGACCGGCCCGGTTCGCTCGCGCCGAACCCGCATCCCGCCGTCGTCGGCAACTACCGTGTGCCGGCCGACAACCCCTTCGTCGCCGCCACCGCTTTCAACGCCAAGGCCGTCGATCCGGCGAAGGTGCGGACGGAGTTCTTCGCCGTCGGCCTGCGCAACCCTTGGCGCTTCTCGTTCGATCCGGCGAACGGCGAACTGTGGATCGGCGATGTCGGCCAGGACCGTTGGGAAAGTGTCGTCGTCACCCGCAAGGGAGCGAACCACGGCTGGGCGTTCCGCGAGGGGAACATCGCCGGACCGAAGTCGGGCATGCCCGCGGGCTTCCTCACCGACCCGCGGTTCAACTATGTCCCGCCCGTGTTCGTCTACACGCACGGCTCCGGCACCGACAAAGGCAACTCGCTGACCGGCGGCCTGGTCTACCGCGGCTCGCGGCTCGCTCAGCTGCACGGCGCGTACATCTTCGCCGACTACGTGAGCGGCAACGTCTGGGCGCTGCGCCGGCAAGCCTCCGGCGCGCCGAGGATCCAGCGCCTGCTCGGCAAGACCGGGATCGCTGCCTTCGGCACGGATCCTCGCAACGGCGACATCCTGCTCGCCGACGTCAACAGCAGCCGCATCTGGCGGCTCGAGTACGACGCGGTATTCGCCGGCGCGCCTCTACCGCCGACGCTGGCCGACACCGGCGCGTTCACCGACGTCGCCTTGCTCACGCCCGCGCCCGGGCTCGTGCCCTACGCCGTCAACCAGCCGTTCTGGTCGGACGACGCGACCAAGCGCCGATGGGTCTCGGTGCCGGGCGTGGACCGCTTCCTTGGCCAAGGCGTCGACAGCACCTGGACGGCTCCGGCCGGCACCGTCTGGATGAAGCATTTCGACATGGAGATGACCAACGGCGTGCCGTCCTCCGCGCGCCGTATCGAGACGCGCTTCATCGTGCGGAACACGAACGGGATCCACGAGCTGACCTATCGCTGGGATTCGGCGACCAACGCCGTGCTCGTCCCCGAGGCCGGCGCGGACGAGACGTTCACGCGTGTCATCGACGGCGTCGCGCGGACGCAGGCGTGGCGTTATCCGGGCCGCGGCGAGTGCCTCGCCTGCCACAACGCGGCAGCCGGCCACTCGCTCAGTTTCAACACGGCGCAGCTCGACCGGGACTTCCCGTATCCGGGCGGCACGACCAACCAGATCGCGGCCCTCGCCGATGCCGGCTACTTCGGCGACGTCCGGCCAGCGCGCCGCGAATCGCCGCCGATCGCCGCGCTGGACGACGAGAGCGTCAGCGTCGAGTGGCGCGCGCGTTCGTACCTCGCCGTGAACTGTGCCCCGTGCCATCGGCCGGGCGGTCCCGGCGTCGGGTTCTTCGACGCCCGGTTGGAGACGCCGACCGCGCTCGCCGGTCTGGTCGACGGCATGCTGAACGACGCCCGCGGCGATGACGCCAACCGCGTGATCGCCTCCGGTTCGGCCGCGCATTCGGTCATGTTCCAGCGTCAATCGGTCCGCGGCGCCGGCCAGATGCCGCCGCTCGCGTCGACCATCCCGGACGCGGCCGGTTCCCGGTTGATCACCCGATGGATCGAGCAGTTGGCGTCGGATCCGCCCGCGACATCGGCGACGCTCACGCCGGTCGCGACGAGCGGAGGCCTCCGGCTGAAGATCCTCCAACCGGCCAACCAGACCGTGGGCCTCGAAGCGTCCGACCGCGTCGACGCGGCCGCTTGGGTGCCGGTCGTGACCTCGGAATTGGTGCCGTCGTATCCTGCCATCGCGCGCGAGATCGAGGTGACGCCGCCAGCGGATGAGCGGACACGGTTCTTCCGGACGCGATCGAGCAAGCCCTGACGGATGTCATGCGCGAGTGCCAGCCCCTTGCGTGCTGCCGTGCGTCTCGCCGGCAGAATGTGCGGACGGTGTCGCGCCGTGATGATTTTCCCGGCCCCGGCTTCGGCGAGCCCCCGCCAGCAAGATGCTGGCAGCACGATCGTCCATGCCTCATCCCGCACGTCGAAAGTTGAAAAGATGCGCCCAGGCGTGCCGGCGTAGCGCCGGCGCGCGATCCGTGATTTTCCGGTCGCCGCGGCCGGTCGGAAGGCGCAGTCTCATGCCTCGCCATGATCAAACCCACGCGCCTGTTTTCCGTCCTCGCCGCCGCGCTGCTCTGCGCCCGTGCCACGGCTGAGTCCACCGAGTTCACCAGCGAGACCATCTCCATCGGGGTCGTCGTCGCTGATGTCGAGAAGTCCGTCGAGTTCTACACGAAGGTCATCGGGATGAAGAAGACCGGCGGCTTCTCGGTGGATTCCACAGGAGGCAAGCGCACCGGCCTGACCGACGGCGTCCCCGTCAGCATCACCGTGCTCAAGCTCGGCGACAGCAAGACCGCCACCGAGTGGAAGCTGATGAGCTTCGGCAAACCGGCCTCCCATCCGAAGCAGAAGCATCTCCAGGACGACACCGGCATGCAGTACATCACCATCCACGTGAAGGCGCTGAAGCCGGTCCTGGAGCGGATCAAGGCGAACGATGTGAAGCTGCTCGGCGAGACGCCGTTCCTCATGGGCGGCACCACCTACTTCACGCTCGTCCAAGACCCGGACGGCACGTTCGTCGAGCTGATCGGCCCGATGGAATGACGCGCCGCGACACGACTTCTACCGGTTGATGCCCATGAGATCCTTCCGACTGCTCCTCGCCGCTGCGCTCTTTGGCGCCGCCTTGACCGTCCCGCGCGGCCTCGGTGCCGAGACGGCCACGGCGCCCGCCTCCGCGACGCGGATCCGGGCGACGGCCACCGAGTTCCTCGCCTCGCTCACGGCGGAGCAACGGAAGCTCGCGGTGTTCGCGGCCGACGATCCGGAGCGCAAGGACTGGAGCAACCTTCCGCACACGATCCATCCGAGGAAGGGCATCAGCATGGGCGAGCTGTCGCCGGAACAACGGATCAAGGCGCATCACCTGATCCAGTCCGGGCTGAGCAGCCAAGGCTACCTGAAGGCCAGCGGCATCATGCAGCTCGACGAGGTGCTGCTCCATCTTTCCGGCCAGGACAAGTCGGACAAACCGATGTTCGGCCTGCGCTATTACTGGCTGTCGTTCCTCGGCGAACCCGCTTCCGGAAAGCCGTGGGGCTGGCAGCTCGACGGCCATCATCTCGCGCTGAACTTCAGCCTCGTCGGCGACGAGGTCGCGGCCACGCCGACCTTCATGGGGTCCGATCCGCACGAGGTCCGCGACGGGCTCCATGCCGGATGGCGCGTGCTCGGCGCCGAGGACGACCAAGGGATCGCGCTGATGAAGTCGCTCCGCCCGGAGCAGCAGAAGCAGGCGTTGCTCAGCGCCGATGCGCCGGCCGACGTGGTCGCGGGCCCGGGTCGGGACAAAGCGCTCCAGAAGCCCGAAGGCCTGGCGTTCTCCGGGCTCGATGCCGGGCAGAAGACCGCGCTGATGCTGCTCGTCGACGAGTATCTGCGGAACTACCGCCCCGACCTCGCCCACCAGCAGCTCGAACGCATCAACCGCTCCGGCTGGGACAAGGTCCGCTTCGCGTGGGCCGGACCAGTCGGTCCGACGGAAGCCTACTACTACCGCGTCCACGGCCCGACGGTGCTGATCGAGTTCGACAACAACCATCCTCCCGGGAGGAAGGACGGCCCGATCAACCACATCCACTCCGTCTACCGCGACCCGCAGAACGACTACGGCGAGGACCTGCTCAGGCGGCACCTAGAACAGAGCCACGGTCAGAAGAAGTGACGGGAGGGCGGAACCGTGGACCGGCCCGAGGAGACGGAGACCGACGGGGACCCACCGCGGGGGTGCGATCCGAAGTGGCGGTCAGAAGTAGCGCAGAATTGCATTCTGCTGTTTCGCCGAGTTGGACTCGGCAAGGCGTGAGGACAACCCCGTACGCCTGGGCACAGGTGACGTCTGCGGATTGCAAATCCGCGGTAAACCAGAGTGCAACTCTGCGCTACCCGCGGTGCCGTGCCCCCCACTTCGAATCGCACCCCGGCCGCGGTTTCAGCTTTGGACTTCGGGCTCGGTCGCCTAACTTCGCCGCCGCTTTTATGGCCACGCTCCGACCGTTCGCCGCTCTCCGTCCCCGACCCGACCTCGCCGCCAAGATCTGCGAGCTCCCGTACGACGTCATGTCGTCCGAGGAGGCACGCGTGATGGCCCAGGGGAACCCGCTCAGCTTCCTCCACGTGAGCAAGCCGGAGATCGACCTGCCGCCGGGCACGGACCTGTATTCACCGCCCGTCTACGCGAAGGGCGCGGAGAACTTCGCCGCCCTCATCGCCCAAGGCGCGCTGCAGCAGGACGACCAGCCGTGCTTCTACCTCTACCGGCAGGTGATGGGCCCGCACACGCAGACCGGCCTGGTCGCCGCGGCCAGTTGCCAAGAATACCTCGACGGCATCATCAAGAAGCACGAGCTCACCCGGCCCGACAAAGAGGACGACCGCGTCCGCCACATCGAGGCGCTCGATTCGCAGACCGGCCCGGTGTTCCTCACCTACCGCGCCGATGCCGCGATGGACGCCTTCGTCGCCGTCCGCTGCGCCGCTGCCCCCGCCGTGGACCTCACCGCGCCGGACGGCGTCCGCCACACCGCGTGGGTGGTCAGCGACGCGGAAGGCATCGCGACCATCGCCGCCGCCTTCGACAAGATCCCCTTCCTCTACATCGCCGATGGACATCACCGCAGCGCCGCCGCAGGGCGCGTGTTCCAGTCGCGCCACGGCGCCGGCCAGAGCGCGCGGTTCCTGACGGTGGTGTTCCCGCACGACCAGATGCAGATCCTGCCGTACAACCGGGTGCTCAAGGACCTGCACGGTCTCACGCCGGAAGCGATGTTGGCCAAGCTGGGGACCGTGTTCGACATCCGTCCCGGCGGGCCGGCGAAGCCCGCGCGCAAGCACGAGCTGGCGCTGTACCTGGGCGGCGCGTGGCGGACGCTCACCTTCCGACCGGAGTACTCCGCGACGGACGACCCGATCGAGCGGCTCGACGTGACGCTGCTGCAGAAGCACGTGCTCGCGCCGGTCTTCGGCATCGACGACCCGCGCACCAGCAAGCGCATCAACTTCGTGGGCGGCATCCGCGGCACGGCCGAGCTGGAGAAGCTCGTCGACAGCGGCGAACACGCCTGCGCCTTCTCGATGTTCCCGACGAGCATCGAGGACCTCATGAGCATCGCCGACGCCGGCGGGATCATGCCGCCGAAGAGCACGTGGTTCGAGCCGAAGCTCCGAGACGCGATGTTCTGCCACCTGATCTGAGGCGGGATGCGTGTTCCGCGTGGAGAAGATCCCGACAGGATGGACAGGATGTCCAAAATGTAAGACCGACCCGCTCCTGTGACCGACACCCGTCTGCAACGCAGCCTGCGCGTCACCTTCCTCGGGATGGCCGCGAACATGGTGCTGGCGGGCGGCAAGCTGTTCGCCGGGCTCGTCGGTCATTCCCACGCGTTGGTGGCCGATGCCTGCGAATCGTTCGCCGACATCGTGGGATCGATCATCGTCTGGCGCGGGATCGTCGTGGCCTCCAAGCCCGCCGACGCGGACCATCCCTACGGCCACGGCAAGGCCGAGCCGATCGCGGCGGCGGTCATCTCCACGATGCTGCTGCTGGCGGCGGCCGGGATCGGGCTGCACGCGCTGCGCGAGGTCATCACGCCGACGCCCGGGCCGGGGCCGAGACCGTTCACGCTGCTGGTGCTGATCGCCGTGCTGGTGGTGAAGGAGGTGCTCTTCCGCTACGTGCAGCGCGAGGGTGAAGCGGTCCAGAGCGCGGCCGTGAAGAGCGACGCGTGGCATCATCGGAGCGATGCGGTGACCTCCCTCGCCGCGGCCATCGGCATCACCATCTCGTTGGTCGGCGGTCCGCGGTTCGCGAGCGCCGATTCGGTGGCGGCGGTCGTCGCGGCCGCGGTCATCGCGTGGAACGGCTGGAGCCTCCTGCGTCCCGCGCTCGAGGAGCTGATGGACGCGACGCCCGATCCGCAGCTGACCGAGCAGATCCGCGTCATCGCCTCCGCCGTGCCGGGGGTGGACGCCATCGAGAAATGCTTCGCGCGCAAGATGGGCTACCACCTGTTCGTGGACATGCACGTCCACGTCGATCCGCAGATGACGGTCGAGCGGTCCCATCGCCTCGCCCACGAGGTCAAGGACACCGTCCGCGCCCAGTTGCCGCACGTCCACGACGTGCTGATCCACATCGAGCCGGCGCGGCCAGCCGCGTGACCCGACTCCGCCTCGCCCGCTCCGACCCGATCGGACGGAGGATCGGTTCTGGAAAACAGGAAAGCAGGGAAGGACGAGCGGCAGAGCGTCTCGGAGCTGGAGGCGTGGACGGAGCCGATGCTTCCAACCGGTAGCGGTCCCTGCACCGCTCCAGGAAGCTCTGCCAGGCGCCCCCGAGGTCGCACTTCCGGTTCCTCGGTTCCTTTTTGACCCGGTCTTCTCCTGCCTTCCTGTTTTCCAAATTGGTCTTCCCGCTTCCCCGGTTTTCCCGCCCGGCCGCAGTTGGTGCCGGATGGATTTCACCGATTTGTGGTAATCTTCGCCGATCGACGCTGTGGTACCCTGGGAACTGATCATGGACACCCGATGAACATCTCACCTCAGGTACCGCCCACCGTCTCCGGCTTTCTTCCTGCGCCGGCCTCAGAACTTGCGGTCGCGCCCCGACCCGAGATCTGTCAACGGGAAGCTTCGAAAGGGCGGACCCTGTCTTGCGCCTCGTCGCGGTCCGGCCCTCAGGACGACTCTCGACCCCATCGGGACCGGACCACGGTGGCGAACGTCCTAGCGTTCAGGACCCTGCGCATGGTCATCGGCCTGCTGATCGCTTCGGTGTGTCTCGAGGTCTCCGGCCAGAGCGACCCTCTCAGGTGGTCCGAGAAGATCGGTGTCGGCAATCCAGGCGCGCGCTCGGGTTCGGCGATGGCCTTCGACATCGTCCAAGGTGTGATGGTGCTGTTCGGTGGCGATGTCCACGTCGGTGGGGGTTCGTTGGTGCCGGCGCCGGACAACTCGACCTGGTCCTACGACGGGACCTCATGGAGGCAGCTCACGGTCACGGGCACGCTCCCGCCCGCCCGTTCCAAGCATACGATGGCCTACGATCCGGAGTTGGGGCGCGTGCTGTTGTTCGGCGGCACGGACGGAGGTGCCCAGCTCTGGTCGTTCGAGTTCACCGGCCCCGCCACGGGTGCTTGGCACCGGCACGCGGACCTGCCGTCGGCGGGGCGGAAAGACCACATGATGGCCTATGATGGCACCCGTGGACGGCTCGTGGTCGTGGGCGGCGTCAAGGAGGGCACCTCCGGAGTCCGGATCGTCGACAAGACCGTGTATCCGGCGACCCGCGAAGTGTGGGAGTGGGACCACCTCTCCTGGTCCCGGGGACCTGACGCGCCGGAGTTCAGACAAGGTCCATACCGGGACCAGTTCGCCGTGGGCGGCCCAGCCGTGGGCGCTCTCGGTTGGCACGGCGGCAGCCGGCTGCTGGTGCTGGTGGCGAACCATGGCTTCCCACATTCGGACCCCGACCACGTCTATCCGCCCGACAACTCCATCATCTACGGGACACGCTACTACTACGACGGCTCGTCTTGGCAGGAGACCAACCCGCAAGAGTTCGTGCCCCAGTTCCCTGGTCCGCCCGCTCGTTACGAGACGGAGTTCGCCGCCTTCTACGGTTCTAGCTCGATGGCCTACGATTCGGCCCGGGACCGTCTTGTCCACGCCAATGGAGATATCAGGACCGTCGAGTTCAACGGCCAAGGATGGACGTTCCGATTTGCCGGATACTACCAGCCCTCCGGGTTTCCGCCGCAGGTGGTCCCCGAGGAATGGCGACCGCCGTCTTATCCCTGGGGGATAGGAGAATCCGGCAATCTGCCCTATCGCGCAGGAGCCATCATCGGCTACGACGCGGCGCGGGGTGTCACCGTGCAGTATGGCGGGCGGGCGGATGGCGCGGATTTCGCTTCGGACACTTGGGAACTCGATGTCAATCCGATGGCGTCCACACCCTTCGCCGTCACAACCGATCTCACCACCGAGCCGTCGCAGCTCTGCACGGGCGGCAGGCTGGTTTTGACGGCCGAGGCATCCGGCATCACAGCCTTCCATTCTCCCCTGCGCTACCACTGGCTCAAGGATGCCGTCCGTATCCCCGGGGAGACCAACACCATCTATTCACGCAGCCCGTTGGAGGTCTCGGACCAGGGCATCTATCACTTCGAGGTCACGGACCTGTCCGGCCGGGTGCTCGCTAGCCGGAAAAAACCCGTTTTCGTCCACGCGCCGCCTCTGATCACGCAGCCACCGTTCCAGCGCCGTGCGGTCCCCGGGGAAGGGTTCGCGCTCACGGTGAGCTATGTCTCCACGCTTCCGGCGACTTTGCAGTGGTATCGGAGCGGGGAGATCCTACCCGGTGCGACCCGGGTCGACTATGTCGTCAAAGCATCGACCGTGGACCATGCGGGGCTCTACACGGTGGTCATCGACAACGGATGCCATACCACCGTGAGCGTGCCGGTATGGGTGGAGGTCGGACCGCGCATCGTCACCAACCCGTCGGCTCCCGCCGGACGGTCGGTCTTCCAACCGCTGCCTGCGATGACCATCTCCGGAGATGGCGTGGGCAAGCAGACGGGGACCTATGGGATCGCCGGCGACGCAGGCCGATATCCGGACCGCGTGGCCCCTGCCCCATTGGGTTTCGTCTGGCGACACGAAGGGGTGCCGTTGGCCGGAGGTGCGAAATACACGATCACCCAGCCTACGCCTTTGACCTCCAGTCTGGTGGTGAATGATCCCGACCATGAGGATGAAGGATACTATGATTGCGTGGTGACCGACATCAGCGGGCCTGCCTATTCGGTCACCACGCCGGACACGCTGCTCGTCCTGAGCCCGCTTGCCCCTCCTTTCCTGACCGTCCAGAACGGCGGCGGCCCCGACCGTCGCACCGGTGCAGGGATGGTCTTCGATTCTCGTCGCGGGAAGACGGTGCTCTTCGGCGGCCTGGCCTACGGCGTGAACTTGCGTTCGGGCTCGCGGTTGGAAGGCGGTTATCCGTCCGACGAGACCTGGGAGTGGGACGGCCAGGTCTGGGTCCGGCGCAATCCCGCCAACCGCCCTCCGCCGATGCACGATTTCGGGATCACCTACGACCCGGTGCGCGGTCGCACCATCGTCTTCGGCGGATACAAATACCCGGCTCCGAACTACAGCCTCGGCACGCAGGTGCTCTCCGACGAAGTCTGGGAGTGGGATGGAAAAGATTGGACCCGGGTCATCACGACGATCTCTCCAGCTGCCCGGACCACGGCACGGATGTGCTACGACTCTGCGAGGCGCGAGGTGCTCTTGATCGGCGGCGACAGGTTCTCGGGCGCGGTCTCCGATATCCAGAAGGAGGCCCACAAGCTCTGGGCTTGGAACGGGAGGCTGTGGCTACAACGGGCAAGCCTTCCGACCACGGATACCTATCTGTATCCGCAAGACACCCTCTCCTTCGACGAAAGGCGGGGACGGGCAGCGATGTTCGGGGTCTTTGGCGGTAGCGGCTATCCGGTCTGGGAATGGGACGGCGCCGACTGGCACCGCATCGTGCCTGCCGACGGTGTGAGCGTCCTCGATCGCGGCAACGGGAATCCGACACCCTTTTTCGATCCGGTCCGGCGCATGCTCGGGATCCCGATCGTGGGGAACAATTTCGAGGAATTCGGATTCATCAGCAGCGCGCCCTTCGTCGCCTACTGGAACGGCAGCAAGTTCATCCGGGGCGAAGGCGATGTCATCGATGAGCTGAGCGGCAAACCGTTCACCGATTTCGAGAAGGTGCCCCAGCCCGGGCAGGGCGACCTCACCGCTTTCGACACCGCGCGTCGCTGTCTTGTCTGGTGGGATATGCCTAAGTTCATTGTCGGCGAACTCGCGGCGACGCGAGAGATGCACTTCAGTGCGAAGGTGAAACCGGTCCATTTCCCGGTGCAGGTGGTGTTCGCGCCCGACCAAGACATCCAGCTCCGGGTCGTCAGCGCCGGTCGGCGTCCGCTCATCTACCAGTGGTTCAAGGACGGTGAAACCATCTTCGATACCGCGCACGTGACCGGAGCGGACAAAAGCGCGTTGAACATCAACGATGTCACCAGCGCCGACGAGGGCAACTACTCGGTGCGCATCTCCAACATCTATAGCCAGGTCCGCACCGGGACGGTCCGGCTCACTCTCCAGAGCGACGGCGTCGGAGTGGTCGTCCAAGGCAGCGGTCTGGTCCTCTCCTGGCCGGGCGCCACCGGAATCTTGGAGACTTCCCCGAATCCTGGCGGTCCATGGACCGAACTTTACGGCGTGGTGCCGCCCTACAGTGTCGGCACGGATGACGACCATGATTTCTATCGTGTCCGATATCCGTGAACGTGCGGACGGTCGGAGACTTGGTTCTTCGCTGGTTCCGCAACTGGCGGGGGAGACGTATCGGTTCTCCCCAGTGCGTCCTGGATTTCGGCTAGGGTATGGAGTCGTGAGGGGTGTGAGACGAGCGCCGGAGACGCATCTGCAGGCCGGGTTGTGTGATATCGGGTGCCCGGCCGGCCTCCCGGGCGGTGAAAGCGGCAAGACGGGGCATCTCCGGCGCAGGAACAGGATTGACGGAGGGCTTGGCAGCAAAGAATCCGGGCCGGATGTCTTCCTGTCGTTAGAGCCCGCGAGTGGCGCCGTCATTTCAATCCTTGAGCGGCTTGGTCTCGACATTGCCGCACTTCCGCCGATGTCCCGGACACAGCGATGAGGCTGGCTGCGGCTGGGGATCCGGCGTGCGCTGGAGCAGGTCCGGAGCGGCAGCGCGTTCTTGCAGGTACACGGCCCGCGTTCCGGCAATCAACCGACGCGGGTCAACTACTTCGAGCCCTGGCCAGTGACGTGGACCGGCGGTTGCTCGCCGCCACCGCCGCGGGCGTCCTACCCGACCGCCCGGCTTCCTTCGTCCTGGAGCTGGCGCGATGCGATTGCTTCGTCGTGGACGGCCATCGGCACGGGGCCTCCGCCCATGATGCCCGCAGGAAGGATCGGAGATGGCCGTCGGCCATTTCTACAGCCTGGCACTGCACGGCCGCCAGCTCCGGCATCTGGCCGCGGCCGAAGGCCCGCGCGAGCACGACATGGGCGTTCCTGATCGCCTCAAGCCCCCGCCGTACCGCGTCCTGATCGTGCATGACAAGGCCGGCATCGGCTTTGGATTTTTGAACCGCCGCCAGCAGGAGCCCGCTGTGTGCTTTCATCAGCCGGGTCAAGGAAGGCATGGTCTATGACTGGATAGCGAGCGGGCCCACCAGCCAGAATCCGCGGGACCACCGCGTCACCGACGACCGGCGGGTGCTGACCCGGGAGGGGCACCCGCTGCGGATCATCCGCAACCACGGGGCAGCTGGGACAAGCAGGTCCGGATATGGGAAGATCACTTGATGCCCTCATCTGGTCAACGACGATCATTCTTCCCCTTGGCGACGATTAAAATTCCCCAGGTGAGATGAGGGGGAGGAAGAGGGCGCCCTGGGTGGTGGAGCGGAGGAAGGTGAGCCGTAGGCGAAGCTTCCAGAGCGCAACCGCCCAGGGC
>JBBRQL010000009.1:0-41929 GCA_038226425.1 Verrucomicrobiota bacterium | reverse complement strand
CGAAGCGCCGTCTCGGCCTGCCTTCGCGCCGCGGCCCAGAGGCCTTCGCGTCGCATGCTGGCGCTGGTGTCGACCAGCACGACGATGCGCCGGGCCGCGCCGGTGGTGTCGTCGGGCGCCGCGGGCTGCTTGAGGAAAGGCCGCGCGAAACCGATGGCCAGCAGCGCCAGCGCGAGACAACGCAGCAGGAGCAGCAGCAGATTTTCGATCCGGCTCTTGCGCGTCAGCCGCGGCGGCGACGGCTGGAGGAACATCAGCGAGCTGAATAGCGTTTGCTCGCGCGTCGTGCGCCGGACGAGATGGAACACGACCGGCAACGCGACGGCCAATCCACCGAGCAGGAAGAAGGGCGCGAGGAAGCTCATGCGGAATCCCCTCCGATGCTTGCACGCGCCAACCACCGCTCATCCAAGCCGGAGGCTTGGCAGCGATTAGCCGGGGGTTGAGCGAAGCGACACCTCCGGACCACGCGGCGACTTATGAAGCACCCTGAAAGGGTGTCAGAACGGTGATGTGCCAAGAGCATCTGGCACCCCTCCAGGGTGCGGGCATGACCGGGCCGCTTACCGGGGGGCTGCGCTGCGCTTCGACCCCCGGCTAATGGCTGGCAACCCTCCGGGTTGCGAGGCGAGCGATCCGCACGTCTCGGCAAATCCATGGTGGTGCTCCTCATCGCGCACCTCCACTGGATCCGGCCACGGCCCGGGCCGTGGTCCCGCGCTGCATGCGCTGTTGCAAGAAATCGAACAGCGCCAGCTCCAGCGGCCGGTCGGTCGCGAGGCGGTGGCAGGCGATGCCGAGCTTCGCGCAGATCCGGCGCAGTGCCGCGCAGTGCTCGTCCAGTTTCTGCACGTAGCTCTTCCGCGCGGCCGCGGGGTCCACGTAGAGCGTGCGGCCGGTCTCGGCGTCGCGGAAGATCGAGGCTTGGTCAAAGGTGAAGCCGAGTTCCGCCGGGTCGAGCACCTGGAAGACGACGACCTCATGGCGGCAGGCGGCCAAGTTCGTGAGGCTGCGCTCCAAGCGATCGAGCGGCGCGAGGAAGTCCGAGATCAGCGTGACCAGGCCGCGCTTACGCACGAGCTCGGTGATGCGCTGGAGCGGCGCGACGAGGTCGGTGGCCGTGCCGCCCGCGGGCTTCTCCAGCGCGAGCATGATCTGGCGCAGGTGGCTGGTCCGGTGCCGCGCGGGCAGGTAGTCGCGGATGCGCTCGTCGAAGGTAAGCAACCCCACGGCGTCGCCCTGGAGATGGAGGAAGTAGGCGAGCGTCGCGGCGAGCGTGGCGGCGTAGCGGGCCTTGGTGTGGCCGAGCGAGCCGAAATCCATCGAGCGGCTCTGGTCCGCGACGAGATGGCAGCGGAGGTTCGTCTCGTCCTCGAACTTTTTGATGAAATACCGGTCGCTGCGCGCGAACACGCGCCAATCGATATACCGCGGATCATCGCCGGGCGTGTATTGGCGATACTCGGTGAACTCGACGGAGAAACCGTGGTACGGGCTGCGGTGGAGTCCGCTCCAGAAGCCCTCGACCACCGCGCGCGCCCGCAACTCGAGGTTACGGATGCTCATCAGCGCCTGCGGGCTGATGAGCGAGGCGGACGGCAGAGAAGCGTTGGAGGCGGGGGCGGTCATACAGGGAAGCGGCATTATTGAGCCTGAACGAACTAACTATAGTTTACTCGGCCAAGACTGACATTTTCCGGTTCGACGAAGAACGGAAGTTCTAGGTGATGGGCGAGGTCGGGAGTGTATCCTTCCAACCCGAGGTGGCCAAAGCCCTGCCCCCAGAGGAATAATTCGACTCCGAGACTTGTGGCGTGGAAAAAGCGAAACGGCACCTCATGCGCGTCGGACGGTGGGCGAGGATAGACGATTTCTCCTCCGCCTTCGGATAACCCTCGTATTTCTAGGCCGACAAATGAGTGCTCAGCCAGATGCCTTGGCTGTTCATCAGCAGAATATCCCATCGCAAGCTCATAGTCCGATTCGCGAATAGATACCGTGATTCCATATGATGATATATACCTGTTGATGTTTGGAAACAGCTCTTCTCTCGCTCGGAGTATGGATGAATACAGAATGCAGTGTGTACGTAGCTGATATGACGAAAGAGACTCGATTAGGGAAAGATGGCTGATAGCGCGGTCGTCGCGCGATACTGGACCTTTGGCTGAAGCGAGGACGCCTCCTAGGTAGGCTGATTGAAGTTCGTCTTCGCAGAAATATCCTTCTGAAAGTACTGCCTTAAGGACCCGCGACGGCACCTGTCCTTGTATTTTCCGGCTTGCCTGTAGGCGCTGCGCTGCAATTTTGAAGATGCGTTGGAGATTGGTAATCCCGATTTCGGTATAGGAGGAAATCTCTCCTCCGAGGTATTGGGCCGTTGGCCCGCATACATCGTAAAGAAGCTTTGCTCCGAGGGCGGTCGCCAAACCCGCGCCGGTTATAAGTTCGGTCCCCATACTTCAGAACAATTAAAAATTACAAATATCAGAAAGATGGTGAAATGAACTGATGAGCTTTGGGAATGCTGTCACGTCTTCCGATTCGTTCCAATGTCCGGCGCCTTCACCGCCTCTAGCAGCTTGGTGATGACGTTCTCGACGCGGATGCCCTCCGCTTCGGCGCGGTAGTTGAGCAGCACGCGGTGGCGCAGCGTCGGGAACGCGAGCGCGCGGATGTCGTCCAGCGTGACGTGGGCGCGGCCTTGCAGCAGCGCGCGGGCCTTGGCCCCGAGCACGAGGAACTGCCCGGCGCGCGTGCCAGCGCCCCAGGTCACCCATTCGTTGATGAAGTCCGGCGTGCCGGTCTGGCGCGGACGCGACGCGGCGGCGAGCTGCACGGCGTAGCGGACGAGTTCCTCGGCGACGGGCACCTGCCGCACCAGCGCGTGGAAGCGCAGCACGTCGTCGCCGGTGAAGAGCGGCTCGATGGGCGTCGCGCGTCCGCCGGTGGTGCGGGTGACGACCTGCACCTCGTCGGCCTCGGGCAGGTAGTCCATCACCACGTTGAACATGAAGCGGTCGAGCTGCGCCTCGGGCAGCGGATACGTGCCCTCCATCTCGATGGGGTTCTGCGTGGCGAGCACGAAGAACGGCTCCTCCAGCGCGTGCCGCACGCCGGCAGCGGTGACCTGGTGCTCCTGCATCGCCTCGAGCAGCGCGGCCTGGGTCTTGGGCGGCGTGCGGTTGATCTCGTCGGCGAGCAGCATGTTCGCGAAGACCGGGCCGGGCACGAACCGCATCCGCCGCTCGTCGCCCGTGGTCTGGAGGATCTCGGTGCCGGTGATGTCGGCGGGCATGAGGTCGGGCGTGAACTGGATGCGCGCGAACTTCAGGTGGAAGACCTGCGCGATCGATTTCACGAGCAGCGTCTTCGCCAAGCCGGGCGCGCCGGTGATGAGGCAATGGCCGCCGGCGAAGAGCGCGATGAGGATCTGGTCGATCACCTCGCGCTGGCCGACGATGACCTTGGAGAGTTCGGCCTCGATCTTCGCGCGGCCGGTGGTGAGCCGCTCGAAGACCTCGTGGTCGGTGGGCACGGCGGGAGCCGCGTCGGGAGCCGGTTCAGCCGTGGAGAGCAGGGGCGGGATGGGAGAGCTCATTTTGGGAAAGGAGAAAGACTTTGACCACAGATGGGGGCCAAGACTCTTTGTCTGCACAGTCTCAGGGCTTAAAGCCCGCCAGATGATAGCCTGGGGTGAAGTGAGCTGTGCGAGCGCAGCCCCAGGTGTTCGGCAATAGAGCGCTGGAGCGCTGTAGGCGCGAACCACCGCGAAGTTATGGGCGAGATAGTTCCGGGCCTTCAGCCCTCCGCTCGTCGCGGCCTTCGACCTGGGGCTGCGCTCACTGCGTTCGCTCCACCCCAGGCTGTCTTCGGACGCGCTTGCAGCGCTGACGAAGGCGGCCTTTCTCGATCTGTGTCCATCCGTGTCCATCGGTGGTCTTGGTGCGGCGGCTTCAGTGCGTCATCGCGTAGAAGATGATGTTGATGCCGAGCGGATAGGAGATCTTCTCGGAGAAGTTGCGGAAGAAATAATCGCTCTCGCCCTCGCGTTCCCAGCCGTCGCCGTTGTCGGTGTTGTGGGTGGCGATGACCATCATGCGGCCCTTCTCGTCGAAGATGGCGCGGTGATGGACGGTGCGCGTGTCGCCGTCGTGGTTGTCTTCCCAGGTGACGCCCGTGTACTCGCTCATCTCGCCGGTGCGGATGTTGGGCACCTGGCCCTTGGACTTGATCTCGAAGACGCCGTGGTAGACCGGGTGGTCAAGCGACAGCTCGACGAAGCTGCGCTCGGGCAGCACGCGCTTGAGCACGTCCTCGGCGTTGTCCCATTCGCTGTCGCCCCAGAAATCGTC
The DNA here is from genome assembly GCA_038226425.1 of Verrucomicrobiota bacterium. GTDB lineage: Bacteria > Verrucomicrobiota > Verrucomicrobiia > Limisphaerales > UBA9464 > CAIVQB01. Next base: position 37,574 of record JBBRQL010000009.1, on the reverse strand, counting down.
GAGCATCAGGAACCCTCCGTTGAGCAGGTACTTCCTCAGCGCGGCGATCTCGGGCTCGCTCAGGTAGAGGCTGCCGGGCTCGACCATGTAGATGAACGGATAGCGCGGAAGATCGGGGTCGGTGAGCCGGAGGAAACGGCCGTCCGGATCGACCTTCATCGAGGTCATCTGCTGGAGGCGGTAGGAGAGGTTGAGGTCGCTGTCCGGCGCGTCGGTCGACCAAGGCGCTCCACGGCTGAAACCGCCGCTGTCGCGCCGGATGCGGGCGAAGGTGAAGACATCGGTCGAGAAGGCGGGCGGATTGGTCCAGACCGGCGTGCCCGTGCTGTGCGATCTCACCTCGCGGGCCGTGCGCTCGGTCTCGCCGATGTAGGTCTCGCCCCAGCCGCTCCGGAACCGCCGTTGGCCGAGCACGAGGAAGCTGAAGGAGATGCAGGCGACGACCAGCACGAGCCGGGATCCCAGCGCCGAGGGGCCGGTCCGCGTCCCCGGGAGGGCGGACTTTCCAGTCCGCCAAGGCGACCCAGCGGAGAGGCGGCGGCGGATCTCCCGGAGCTTGCCCGCCACCGACGACGGCTTCGGTGCCTGGGCGGCGTGGTCCGGCGAGTGGGTGAGGGGCGTGTCCATCGGAGGGGTTCCCGGTCAGTGCGTCATCACGTAGTAGATGATGTTGATGCCGAGCGGGAACGCGATCTTCTCCGAGAAGTTGTGGAAGTAGTAGTCGTTCTCGCCCTCGCGCTCCCAGCCGTCGGCGGTGTCCGTGTTGTGCAGGGCGAGGACCATCAAGTGCCCCTTGTCGTCGAAGATGGCCCGGTGGTGGACGGTGCGGACGTCGCCGTCGTGGTTGTCTTCCCACGTGACGCCGGTCTGCTCGCTGCGCACGCCGAGCATGGAGTTCGCGTTCTGGTGTTTCGCCTTGATCTCGAAGACGCCGTGGTAGAGCGGATGGTCCAGCGACAGCTCGGTGAAGCCGCGGTCCGGGAAGACCTCCTTGAACACGTTCTCGGCGTTGGCCCATTCGCTGTCGCCCCAGAAGTCGTCCATCAGCAGGAAGCCGCCGTTGAGCAGATGCTGGCGGAGCGCCTCGGCCTCGGGATGGGTGAGGTAGAGGTTGCCGGCGGCGGACAAGAACAGGAACGGGTAGCGGACCAGTTCCGGATCGGTGAGACGGATCAGCCGTCCGTCGGCGTCCGTCCGTATCGAGGTCATCTGCTGGACTCGGTAAGGCAGGTTGAGATCGGCGTCGGGCAGGTCGGTGGTCCAGCCGCCGCCGCCGCGGAACTGGTGACCGTTCGGGTTCTTGTCGTAGCGGATGCGGGCGAAGGTGAAGACGTCCTGGCCGAACGCAGGCGGGTTCGTCCAGACCGGTGTGCCGGTGCTGCGCGTGCCGACCTCGCGCGCGGTGTGGATGTCCTCCGGCACGTGGATCTCGCCGCCGCCCATGAAACCGCCGCCACCGCCGCCACCGCCGCCACCGCCGCGCCCTCCACCGCCTCCGCCGCGTTGCGCGAACACCAGCCCGCCGGCGAGCAGCAGGCCGATGATGCCGGCCGCTCGCCGGCGCAGGCCCGCGCCGGGCACCAGCGTGGACGGCCCGCCCGCCCGATCCGGCGCGGGTCTGCGCCAGAGGAAGGCGACCGATGCGATGACAGCGGGCAGCTTCATCAGAAGATGATGGATCCCGGTTTGGGCCCGCCTTCGGGAACGGGCGCCGCTGCCGGCACGGCGTTGGTCGGCAGCGTGAGCAGCAACCGCAGCGCGGCGCGATGGCGCGGCGCATCCTCGAGCGCTTGCAGCACGTGCCGACGGGCGGTTTCGACATCGGTCGGACGCAACAGTCGCGCGAGCTGGAAGTGGACGTCGGACGGGTTCGGCGGGTCGAGCTTGAGCAGCGTCGCGTAGGCGGCGATGGCGGCCGGGGCGTCGGCGGCGGCTTCGCTGGCCTTGGCGAGATAGCGGTACGGCGGGGCGACGAGCGGGTTGATCGCGAGGAAGCGCTGCGCGCTGCGGATCACCGTCGGCCAATCCTCCGCGACGGACGCGAGCTCCATCAGGCGCAGATACGTCGCCGTGGCCTCGTCGTCGCGTTCGGCATGGCGCATCAGCACCTCGCGCTCCGCGTCGGTCTCGCCCAGCGCGCGGTGGACCGACGCCAGCAACGGATATGCGCTGTCGGCACCGGCTTGCTCGGGGTACTTCTCGACGAGCTTCTGCAACGGGGCCTTGGCTTCGGCCCAACGCTTCTCGGACATCGCGTGCTGCGCGACCTGGTTGAGCGCCCAGAAATTGTCGGGACGCGCCGCCGCCCACTTCTCCAGCTCGGCCTTGGAGAGCGCTGGTTCCTTGGCTTGGCGCTTGAGCGGCCCACCCGGGAACAGCTCCGACAAGATCGCCTCGGGCTTCAGCTTCTCGGCGACCGGCGGCGCGGGTTTCTCCCACTCCAATCCAGGTGCGAGCTGCTTCGCCTTGTCGGTGGCGAAATCGGCGAACTCCTTCTCGAACCGGTCCATCGGCATCGTGTGCTTGGCGATGGCGGTGTTGATGTCCGCACCGTCGCGGAGGTCGACCAGGATATTCTTGAGCGCCCCGATGCCGAACTTGCCGACCAAGAAATCCACGACCAACGCGGATTCGTAGTAGGCGAACTGGAGATGGAACGGCGTCTTCGGCGCGAGGAAGGCGCCGCTGAGCTTCGCGACCGGCGTGAGCTCGCCGCCGAGCACCATCGAGCGGTAACGGGGCGTCATGCGCTGTCCCCACGACGCGTCGGCCTGGAGCTCCTCGTACACCGAGATGCCCTCGCTCAGCCAGCGCGGCATGCGGTTCGCGGTCTTCTGGAGCGTGACCACGTGGCAGAACTCGTGCCACAGGACGGCTTCCCAGTTGACCGCGCCGCCCTTGTTCGCGGCCGGTCCGTTGGCGGTGACGACGCGGCCGAAGCACACGCCGAGGTAGCCCGGGTTGTCGGGCATGCCGAAGGTGCGGACGCCGAAATCCTTCTGCTCCGCGAAGATCTCCACCAGCGTCGGCAGCTCCAGCTCCATGGAGTACTTGGCGCACAAATTGGTCCTGGCGCGCTCCAGCAGCGCGAGCACGCGCGGGCCGTATACCTCCGCCTCGTGGCTGCTGATGCGCACGACGAAGTGGGCGTTCGTGAGCGCGACGTACTTGGCCATCGTGTCGTGGAGCGTCACGAGGTTGTGGGCGGCCACGTCGTAGCCGTCGATGCGGTTGACCTCCTGGGCGAGCTTCCATCCCTCGGCCTCGTCGCCAAGTCGGAGAAGGTCGTTCGCGAGCTGCGCCTTCGCCGGGAGATACGAAGGGTCGGCCTCGAGGGCTTTGCGCTGGTGCGCCGCGCCTTCGGCGAAGCGGTACTTCTGCGAGAGCTTCAGGCCGATGAGGTGGTCGACGCGGGGGTTGTCCGTCCAGAAGCGGAGCGCGGACGCGCGGGCAGCGGTCTCGGCGGCGGTGTCGTTCTTGAGGTGCGCGAGCACGGCCCGGTAGGCCCACGCGTCGGGCTGCCAAGGGTTCACGGCGGTGACCTCGTCGAGGCGTTTGGCCGCGCCGTCGTAGTCCTCGGCGTCGATGCGGTTGTCGGCGATGAGCAGGAGGCTGGGGATGTGCTTCGGATCGGCCTTGAGCGCGGCTTCGAGGGAATCGCCCATGACCTCGCGTTCGCCGGTGGAGTGGGCCTTGGCCAGCCCGAAAAGCAGGTCGGGATCCTCGGGATGTCTCCGGACCCCTTCGTCGAAGGCTTTCGCCGCGAGGTCGAAGTCGTGCTTCTCCAGCGCGAGATCGCCGCGCGCGAGGTAGATGTCGCGCAGGTCCGGATCGGCCTTCTGGGCGGGGGCGTAGATCTTGTCGAGCACCACCTTCGGGTCGGCCCCGAGCAGAAGCGCCGCGCGGCCGAATGCGACCATGCTCGCGGGATCGCGCAAGCCGCCGCCCCGCGAGGTGACGGATTCCTTGATGTCGTCGAGCACCGCGGCAGCGCCGCGGGCGTCTCCGGCAGCAAGGAACGCCTCGCGGGCGAGCCAGCGCAGGCGGATACTGCCGGAGTCCTTCGCCAGCGCGTTGGTCATCGCGGCGCGGGCCTCGGGATAGCGACCGGTCGTCAGCAACGCGCGTCCGAGCAGCAGCGGCCATTCCTCGTCGCGCTGGCGGTCCTTGATGGCCTTCGACGCGATCTCCACCACCTTGGCGTGCTGTCCCTTGAGCAGGAGATCGCGGGCTTCCGAAGGATCCGCGGCGCGGGCAACGAAGGCCGCCGCGACCAAGAACCCGAACCACCAGCGCGACGACCGTGCAAGGCCGATAGGGCATCGGTCCGGCGCGGGGGATTCGCGGGAGGTGTTCACAGGACAGACTCTTGGACCCGGATGGGGCGCATCGCAAGGCGGCTTGTTCTGCCGGTGAAGACACCGGTGCTCGCCGGAAGTTACCACAGATCCTCCGACGGCCCGCGCGCCGTCGCTGGAAACAGATCAGGCGGCCATCGCTGGCCGCCTGATCGCGCGAAAGATGCCGGGGACCGGGTGCTCAGGCCGCCGGAGCGGGAGCGGGAGCCGGGGCGACGTCGGCGATGGACGCCTTGAGCTCGATCAGGTCGAGCACCTTGCCGGTGAGGATGTCCTGCTGGATCTCGGGGAACGCGTTCCGTTCCTGGAGCACCTTGACCATCTTCTCGGGCGTCTGGTTGTTCTGCTGGGCGAGGGAGACGACGCGCTGGGACATCTCGCGCTGGTCTACGGAGATCTTCTCGATCTCGGCGATGCGGTTGAGGATGAAGGCGGCCTTGACGCGGTCCTTGGCGCTGGCCTGGGCGCTCTGGAAGATCTCGTCCTTCTTGGCCTCGATGATCTCCTTGGCGACGCCGCGCTGCTGGTTCTCGTTCACGATGTTGTAGACGAGGTTCTTGGTCTCGCTGGCGACGACGCTGTCGGGCAGCTCGAAGCTGACCTGGTCGAGCAGCTGCTTGAGGAGCTGGTCGCGGACGGCGCGTTTCTGGCGGAAATCGAGCTCGTTCTGCAGGTCGCGGCGGATGCCCTGGAGCAAGCCGGGGAGGTCGGGAGCGCCGAAGCTCTTGGCGAAATCCTCGTTCACCTCGGGCAGGACCTTCTGTTTCACGCCGGTGACCTCGACCTCGAAGACGCCCTGCTTGCCGGCGACCTCGCTGATGACGAACTCGCTCTGGAAGGCGACCGTGACCGTCCGCTTGTCGCCGGCGCTGGCGCCGACGAGCTGCTCGGTGAAGCCGGGGATGAAGGAGTTCTCGGCGATGAGCAGCCAGGTGTTCTGCTTCTCGGTGAGACCCTTGGCGGCCGGATTGAAATCGGTGAGCGGCTTGCCCTCGCAGGTGCCCTTGTAGTTGACGACCACGGCGTCGCCGGTCTGCGCGGCGCGGGTGACGTCGTCGTACTTCACCTGCTGCTCGCGGAGGATGTTGACCGCGCGGTCGACGTCGGCGTCGGAGGCGAGGGTGGTCTCGCGGTTGGCGGTCAGGCCCTGGTAGTTGGGAAGGTCGAACTCGGGCGCGTGCTCGAGCGTGACGGTGTAGCCGAACGGCACGCCGCGGCCGAAGGACTGCTCCTCGACGTCGATGGTGACGATCACGCGGAGCTTCTGGTCGGCGGCGGCCTGGCGGTAGGACTCCTCGAACAGCTTCTTGCGCGTCTCCTCGTTGATGCGGCCCTCGTAGGACTTCACGATGAGATGCTTGGGAGCCTTGCCCGGGCGGAAGCCGGGGAGTTGGGCCTGTTTCTGGAACGTACCGGTGAGATCGTCGAAGGCGGCATTCACCTTTTCGACCGGCACCTCGACGCGGAGCAGTTTCTTGCAGGGACCCAGAGTTTCGACGGACACGTTCACGATGATTTCCTTTTTGGCTGACGTTCGGACACACCGGGGCGACGCGAGTCGGCGTCCCGGCAAAGAGCGGGGAAAATAGGAAACCGCCGGGAAACGGGTCAAGCGCCGCGTTGGGACAATACTGGGCGCCCGGGAACCGCCCTGCGGACCGCCCCGGCGCGTGCCGGCTGACACGCGGCGGAGCAACGGCTAGGCTCGGCGCGGATGAGCGACCACAGTTTCCGGTTCGGCGGCATCGCGCGGCTCTACGGCGCGGCAGGGCTCGCGCGGCTCGGTGCCGCGCATGTGCTCGTGGTCGGGCTCGGCGGCGTCGGATCGTGGACGGTCGAGGCCCTGGCCCGCAGCGGGGTCGGCGCGCTCACGTTGGTGGACCTCGACGAGGTCTGCGTGAGCAACGTGAACCGCCAGCTTCCCGCGCTCGATTCCACCTTGGGCCGCGCGAAGGCCGAGGTGCTCGCGGAACGGGTCCGCGGTATCCATCCCGGCTGCCGCGTGGCGCCGCTGCTGGAGTTCTTCACCGAGGAGAGCGCCGTACGTCTGCTCCATTCGCCGGGCCTCGGCATGGAAGCCGGAGCCGCCGGGAGGACCGTGCCGGACTTCGTGGTCGACGCGATCGACAGCGTCCAGAACAAGTGCCGCCTCATCGCGCTCTGCCGCGACAAAGGCATCCCCGTCGTGTCGTGCGGCGGCGCGGGCGGACGGCGGGACGCCACGCAGGTGCGCGTGGTGGACCTGGCGCGGACGACGGACGACCGGCTGCTCAGCGATGTACGCAAACGGCTGCGGCAGATGCACGGGTTCCCGCGGGGCGAGAAGAAGTTCGGGGTGGATTGTGTGTGGTCGGCCGAGCCGCCGGTGTTCCCCCAGGAGGACGGCTCGGTGTGCGTCGCGGCCGAATTGGCGGCCGAGCCGGGAGAATCACGCCGCTTGAACTGTGACCGCGGCTACGGCTCGGCGTCGTTCGTGACCGGGACGTTCGGGTTCGTCGCCGCTGGCGTCGTCGTGCGCCGCCTCGCCGAAGGCATCACCAAGCCGGAGTGAATCTCCGCGGCCTCCCGCGAAGGGCGGAGCGCCTCGGACAATCTGCGAGGGCGCTCGACAAGAGGCTTGCTCCGCGAGGCCGGCCGGTGGAAGGTACGAATGGTTCGGGACGTGGCTCAGCCCGGTAGAGCGCTTGGTTTGGGACCAAGATGTCGCAGGTTCAAATCCTGTCGTCCCGACCACTTCCCCTTTGAAACAGCGACGCTCGAAAGCGTCCACCTGTCGTCCCGAGGGGGTCAAAAGGCCGACGTTTGGAAAGTGTTAGCGGCAGCAATTCAGGCACTTAGCGCCGCAAACAACGCCCTCAACCGAGCCCCGGCCGTCCTGTCGTCCCGATCTCTTTCCTGCTCCCGCACGGCCGACCGCCGTCCGGTCCCTTGCTGGGTTCCCAAAGAGCGACCGATGCATTCTCTGGTCCCGTCCGGGCGAAGCGATCGCATCGTTTTTTGGAGCCGCTGCGTCTTTGGCCTTCAAACTGTGGCCCCCGATGCCTTAGACCTGAGGCCCGAGGCTTTAGACCCAAGCCGCCATAACACCGCCGCCGAACGCCCGCCCGCATGTCCCCATCCCCCGCCAACACGTTGCTCCGCCAGTGGACCGGCCCGCTCACCGAGGACCTTGTCCGCTCGCCGGGCGACTTCGGCCTCGGCCAGGTGCCCGCGCGGATGAAACCCGATGCCGTCACGACGATGGTCTGCGGTTTCTGCTCCACCGGCTGCGGCCTGAAGGTCCATCTGAAGGACGGCCAAGCAGTGAACCTCACCGCCGATCCGGATTATCCGGTGAACCTCGGCATGGCCTGCCCGAAAGGATGGGAAGCCCTGACCCCGCTCGCCGCGCCGGACCGCGCCACCACGCCGCTGTTGCGCGATCCCGCGACCGGCACGCTCCGGCCGGTCCCTTGGGCCGGGGCGATGGACGTGTTCGTGTCGCGGATGAAGGGCGTCCAGGAACGGCACGGCGCGCATTCCATCGCCTACCTGAGCACGGGACAGATCTGCACCGAGGAGATGGCGTTCGTCGGCGCCCTCTTCAAGTTCGGCATGGGCGGCCTGCACTCCGATTCGAACACGCGCCAGTGCATGGCCACCGCGCACGTCGCCTACAAGCAGAGCTTCGGCTTCGATGCGCCGCCCTACACGTACGCGGACTTCGAGGAGTCGGATGTCCTGGTCTTCATCGGCGCGAACCCCTGCATCGCGCATCCGATCATGTGGCAGCGCGTGCTGCGGAACACCCACCAGCCCGCGATCATCGTGCTCGACCCGCGCCGCACCGAGACGGCGATGAACGCCACGCTGCACCTGCCGCTCGCGCCGAAATCCGATCTCACGCTGCTCTACGGCATCGCCCACGCGCTCATCGCCCGCGGCGCGGTGGACCGCGCGTTCGTGGACGCGCACACGAGCGGCTTCGACGACTTCGCGAGATTCGTCGCCGAGTTCACTCCAGAGAGAGCGTGCGAGGCGGCGGACCTCCCGCGCGAGGATTTCGACCGTTGCGTCGCGCTCATCGCCGAGGGGAAGCGCGTGAGCTTCTGGTGGACCATGGGCGTGAACCAAGGCCACGAATCCACCCGCACCGCGCAGGCCGTCATCAACCTCGCGCTGATGACCGGGAACATCGGCCGGCCCGGCACCGGCGCGAACAGCATCACCGGCCAGTGCAACGCGATGGGCTCGCGCCTGTTCGCCAACGCCACGTCGCTGCTCGGCGGCCGCGACTTCACCAAGCCCGAGCACCGAGACGCCGTGGCCCGCGCGCTCGGCCTGCCGGTCGAGTCGGTACCGTCCGAGAACTCCTGGGCGTACGACCAGATCGTGGACGGCATCGAGTCCGGCGCGATCAAGGGCCTGTGGATCATCGCGACCAACTCGTCGCACTCGTGGATCCACCAGGACCGGTTCAACGAACTGGTCAAGAAGCTCGACTTCCTCGTCGTGCAGGACCTCTACCCCACGACCGAGACGGCCCGCATCGCGGACCTGGTGCTGCCCGCGGCCGGCTGGGGCGAGAAGGAGGGCACGCTCATCAACAGCGAGCGCCGTTTCGGCCTCGTGAAGAAAGTCGTCCGCGCGCCGGGCGAGGCGTTGAGCGATTTCGCGATCTTCCAGCTCATCGCCGAGGCGTGGGGCTGCGGCGACCGCTTCCGGGAATGGAGTTCCCCCGAGGCGGCCTTCCAGATTCTCAAGCGCCTCAGCGCCGGCCAACCTTGTGACATCACCGGCATCCGCGATTTCCGGCATCTCGACGAGGCCGGCGGGATCCAGTGGCCCTTTCCCGCAGGGACAAGTGACGAGTGGCAAGGGGCGAGAGAGCCCGGTTCCGTCTCGTCACCTGTCACCCGTCACTCATCACCCTCCAACGAGCGCCGCCTTTTTGCCGACGGCCTCTTCTTCACGCCGGACCGGCGGGCCAAGTTCCTGTTCGACCTGCCGCGCCCGGTGGCGGAGCCGACCGACGAGGCGTTCCCCTTCATCCTGCTCACCGGGCGCGGCACCTCGGCGCAGTGGCACACGAACACGCGCACCGGCAAATCAGCGGTCCTCCGCAAGCTCTACCCGGAGACGTGCTACGTGGAGATCCATCCGGACGACGCGCGGAGGCTGCGCATCGCGCCGCATTCCCGGGTCACGGTGGGCTCGCGCCGCGCGGAACTGACGGCGACGGCGTTCGTCACGCCCACGGTGCGGCCGGGACAGGTGTTCATCCCGATGCATTACGACGCCGTGAACCGGCTCACCTTCGCCAGCTTCGACCCGCATTCGCGCCAACCGAGCTACAAGCACTGCGCCGTGAGACTTTCGCCCGCCTGAGCCAGCGCATCCTCCACCCTATTGAAGCGGTCCGGCTCTCGTCGGACAAGGCCACGGTCCTCGGATTGAGCATCGCCGCCAGCCCCGACATCACGGGCAAACGGGTCATGCGTGCCCCGCTCAGCCGCCGAACGTCACGGGCTGGAAGCCGGGCGGTGGCGGCACGAGCGAGAAATTCTCATCCGCGCCGGTGGCCAGATAGAGGCCCGCCTCTGCGACCCGCTCAGCCATGCCCTTGGGCAGGTACACCGCAGCGAGCAGGCCGTGGATCTTCATGCCCCGGTATTTCGGCAGGTAGTCCGTGAGTTCGCGGAGCTGCTTCTGGAACTGCTCGATGTCGCGGTCCCGGAGATGGCTCTTCATCTCGACCACCACGACCTCGTTCCGGGAACCGTTGGCTTCCCCGATCATGTCGTATCCAGCGTTGCGGCCGTCCTTCCGCTCCACTTCGACCTCGTGGGACACCCCTTCCATCCCGAAACGATCCTTCAAGATACGTTTGCAAGACGTGTAGGCCAGCCCTTCGGTGAACGAGCCGAACTTGTTGCTCAGGCCGCCGATCTGCCGCGCCAGCTCCGTCAACTGGCGGTCCACGCGCTGCCCGCTCTCGGCCAGTTCCACGAACTTCTCCTGAACTTGTGCGTCCGTCATGGCGGGACCATAGCGGTGCCCGGGAAACTCTGGCAAGGCGGTCACGGGAAACGCAGACGCACGGCCGGATGGGCCAGGCGCGCGCAGCCATCCAAGGGTGACGGTCGCTGCCCGGTCGCCTTAAAGAACAATTCCTGGGAACGCTCGGTGGCCGCGAGCCGGAAGGTGCGCGGTCCGCCTCACGCCGGCCTGAGCGGGACCCGGTCCGCGCGGAGCTTTCTGTTTCCGGGGACGCTGTGTAACGTCCCACGACCGCGATGTCCGAAACGAAAGACCCGTTGATCCTCCGATCGCTGCGCCGGCTGGCGGCGGCGGTCTTCGCGCACCCGCGCTGGTTCGTCTGGCCTCAGTTCGTCCTCTTCGGCGTGTGCGTGTGGTTCACCGTCGCGCGGCTGCAGTTCGACATGGACCGCAACGCGCTGGTCGGGTCGGACAAGACCTACCACCGGAATTTCCTCGCGCTGAAGAAGGAGTTCCCCGGGCAGGACGACCTGGTCGCCGTCATCGAATCGGAGGACCCGGAGAAGAACCGCCAGTTCGTCGAACGCCTCGGAGCGCGCCTGGAGGCCGCGTCGACGCTCACGTCGCCGACCAACCTGTTCGTCGACGTCTTCTACAAAGGCGACCTGAAGCTGATGGGCCGCAAGGCGCTGTTGTTCGTGCCCGGGACGAACCTCGTCGAGCTGAAGAAGGCGCTCACGGATTACGAGCCCTTCCTCCAGCAGTTCTCCTCGGCGTCGAACCTCGTCTCGCTCTTCGAGCGGGTGAACACGCAGATCCGCACCAGCGGCCGAGAAAAGGACGCGCGGACCGATTCGCTGCTCAAGGCCTTGCCCGCGCTCGGACGCATCGTCGCCCGCGCGGAACAGAGCCTGGACCGCCCCGGCATGTCGCCGTCGCCGGGCGTGGATGCGTTGTTCGGGGCGGGCGAAGAAGCGGAGCGGGACAAGTACATCACCTTCGGCAAGGGCCGGTTCTACCTCGTCTCGGCCAAGGCGCGTGAAGGCGACCTGAACTCCGACGCCGTCGACAAGTTCCGCGAGCTGGTCAAGCAGACGCGGGCCGAGGTGCCCGGCGTGAACGTCGGCGTCACCGGCGAACCGGTGCTCGAGTACGACGAGATGCAGCAATCGCAGAGCGATTCGACCCTCGCCACGGTCATCTCGCTGGCGCTCACGGCCATCATCTTCGTCGCCGGCTACAGCCAGACCGGACGCCCTCTCAAGGCCGTGCTCAGCCTGGTCGTCGGCCTCGGCTACACCATGGGCTACACCACGCTCACCGTCGGCCACCTCAACATCCTCACGATCACCTTCGTGCCGATGCTCATCGGATTGGCGATCGATTTCGGGGTCCACCTCATCACCCGCTACGAGGAGGAGCTGCGCCACGGCCGCGGCGATCACCGGGCGATGGAGCTGGCGATGGTGAACACCGGCCAAGGCATCTTCACCGGCTGCTTCACCACGGCGGGCGCGTTCTTCGCGATGACGCTGACGGATTTCAAAGGCATCCAGGAGATGGGCGTCGTGACCGGCGGCGGCATGCTGATCTGCCTGGTCCCGATGATGACGCTGCTGCCGGTGCTGCTGTTGCGCCCCGGCCGGCAGAACGTGATCGACGAGAAGGCAGGCAGGGCGGAGCTGCAGGAGGAGGCGCTGGAGAGCTTCGAGGCCGGCGGCGAACGCGTGGACGTGCGCGCCCGCTTGGAGCGCCTATGGCTCGACCGGCCATGGACGGTTCTGGGCGCGACCGGCGTGCTGTGCCTGCTCGCCGCCGCGGCGATGCCGCGGGTGACCTTCGACTACAACCTGCTCAACATGCAGAGCGAGGGCCTGCCCGCCGTCGTCTTCGAGCACAAGCTGATCGATTCGGCCGAGAAATCCGTGCTCTACGGCGCCGTCGTCGCATCGGACCTCGCCGAGGCCGTCGCGCTCGAAGCGAAGCTCCAGAAGCTGCCGTCCGTCGCCTCGACCGATTCGATGGCCCGGTACCTCGCGGAATCCCCGGAAGCCAAGCTCGCGCTCATCCGCGAGATCGGCGCGACGACCGCGTCGGTGCGGTTCGCGCCGCCCGACATGCGGCCGGTCGGGCTCAACGAGCTCAGCGCGACGCTCTGGGCGGTGCAGGGCTATCTGCGGCTCGCCGTGGACGAGGTGGTCAAGACCGACGAGAAGGAGCTGCTGACCGACCTGCGCTCGCTCATCGACGCCTTGGGAAGCCTTCGCGTGGCGATGTTCCGCGGCGGCGCCGAGGGCCAGGCCCGCCATGCGGTCCAGCTCGCGGGCTTCCAGCAGGCGCTGTTCAACGATGTCCGCGACACCTTCGCCACCTTGCAGAACCAGGATGCCTCGGACGGCCTTCGCCCGGAGGACCTGCCGCCGGCGCTGCGCAACCGCTTCCTCGGCGTGACCGGCAAGCACCTGATCCAGGTCTATCCCAAGGCCGACGTCTGGGATCGCGCGCCGCAGGAGGTCTTCGTCAAAGAGCTGCTGGAGGTCGCGCCCAAGGCGACCGGGACACCGGTGCAACTCTATTTCTACACCGAGCTGCTGAAGAAGTCGTACATCGAAGCCGCCTGGTGGGCGCTCGCGGCGATCGTCGTGCTGGTGTTCCTGCATTTCCGCCGCATCGGCAGCGTCGTGCTCTCGCTGCTGCCGGTCGGGATCGGGACGATCTGGGTGATGGGCTTCATGGGTTGGGCCGGCATCCCGTTCAACCCGGCCAACATCATGATGCTCCCGCTCGTCATCGGCATCGGCGTGACCAACGGCATCCACATCCTCAACCGGTTCGCCGAGGAGAAGAACCCCGGCATCCTGGCCAAGAGCACGGGCAAAGCGGTGCTGGTCTCGGCGCTCACGACCATCGCCGGCTTCGGCAGCCTGGTGGTGGCCGACCACCGGGGCATCCGCAGCCTCGGCTACATCATGGCCGCCGGCACTGCCGCCTGCATGGTCGCCGGGCTCACGACCCTGCCCGCGCTGCTGACGCTGCAGGAACGCCGGAAGCGGGCGAAGAAGCTCGCGCTCTGACGGCGTCGGCCCATTCCCCTGGGTGGGGGCGATACGAAGTGGCGGACAGGAGGCAGCGATCGAGAGGCATGCCTGTGGGGCAGGAACCGAGGAAGAACGAAACCGCCGGTAGGGCGAGGCTCCCGCCGAGCCGCTGAGCAAAGGGCGGCCCGTGAACTCGCAGGGGCTCAGCAGGAGCTTCGCCCTACCACGCGATACAAAGAAGGTCCGCGACTGGCTTCACCGCTGCATCCCTGCCCCGCTCGCGCACGTGCCTTCTCGCGTCTACTGACCGCCACTTCTGATCGCACCCCAGGAAAGCCGGAGCTTTGCCGGTTCGGTTCCTGTTTTCCTGCTTTCCAGATTTATCGTTTCCACAGAGCCGATGGCGCTCCGCTGTATCGCAGGTCTGCGACCAGCAGGCGCCGCGACTTCCAATCGCGCCCGGCCCTTACTCGCCCCTCGACACCCCGGCCCGGCCCCGGCTTACTTCGCCCGATTTTTTCTGCGCTGATGAACGTTGAACTGCTCACCAAGGCCAAGTCGCTCGGCTTCTCCGACCGGCAGATCGCCCACCTGACCGGCACCACCGAGGACGCCGTGCGCGCCGAGCGGAAGCAGCTGGGGCTCGTGCCCAGCTACCGACTGGTCGACACCTGCGCCGCGGAGTTCGAGGCCTACACGCCGTACTACTACTCGACCTACGACCGCGGCGACGACGAGGTGAAGGGCAACACGGCCAAGAAGGTGATGATCCTCGGCGGCGGCCCGAACCGCATCGGCCAAGGCATCGAGTTCGACTACTGCTGCGTCCACGCCGCCTTCGCGCTCAAGGAGGACGGCTTCGAGACCATCATGGTCAACTCCAACCCGGAGACCGTCTCGACCGACTACGACACCAGCGACAAGCTGTTCTTCGAGCCGCTCACGCTCGAGGACGTGCTGCACATCTACGAGCGGGAGAAGTGCTGGGGCGCCATCGCCCAGTTCGGCGGACAGACGCCGCTGAACCTCGCCCTCAGCCTCCAGAAGAACGGAGTGAACATCATCGGCACCTCGCCCCAGAGCATCGAGGTCGCCGAGGACCGCAAGCTGTTCGCGGCCATGCTCACCAAGCTCGACATTCCGCAGCCGCCGAACGGCCTCGCGACCAACGCCGAGGAGGCGCTCCAGGCCAGCCACCGGCTCGGTTATCCGGTGCTCGTCCGCCCCAGCTTCGTGCTCGGCGGTCGCGCCATGCAGATCGTCTATTCCGACGCCGAGCTGACCCACTACATGAAGTTCGCCGTCGAGGCGGGCCCCGACCGGCCGGTGCTGGTGGACAAGTTCCTCGAGGACGCCACCGAGGTGGACGTCGATTGCATCACCGATGTCGGGCAGTTCGCGGATCCGTCGCAGGGAACGATCGTCATCGGCGGCATGCTGGAGCACATCGAGTTCGCGGGCGTCCACTCGGGCGACGCCGCGATGGTGCTGCCGCCGCACACGTTGTCGCCGTCCGTCATCGACACCATCCGTCGCTACACGCACGCGATGGCCCGCGAGCTGAAGGTCATCGGCCTGATGAACGTTCAGTACGCCGTCAAGGGCGACACCGTCTACGTGCTCGAGGTCAACCCCCGCGCCTCCCGCACCGTGCCGTTCGTGAGCAAGGCCATCGGCAGGCCCTTGGCCAAGCTGGCCGCGAAGGTGATGGCCGGGAAGACGCTCAAGGAGCTCGGCTTCACCGAGGAGATCTGGACGAAGTATTGGGCGGTCAAGGAATCGGTGTTCCCGTTCAACAAGTTCCTCGGCCAGGACATCGTGCTCTCTCCCGAGATGCGATCGACCGGCGAGGTCATGGGTCTCGATGCCGACCTCGGCGTCGCCTACGCCAAGGCGCAGATGGCCGCGAACTCGCCGCTGCCGCTCAAGGGCAAGGTGTTCCTCTCCGTCGCCGACGCGCACAAGAAGGACGTCGCGGCGCTTGCCCGGACGTTCGCCGACCTCGGTTTCGAGCTGGTCGCCACCAACGGCACCGCCACGGTGCTCGAGCAAGCCGGCCTGAAGGTCCAGCGCACGCTCAAGGTGCTCGAAGGCCGTCCGAACGTGGTGGACCTGCTCAAGAACAAGGAGATCCAGCTCGTCATCAACACCCCCAGCGGCGCCGCGCCGCGCGAGGACGAGGTGAAGATCCGCTCCACCGCCGTCATGACCGGCACGCCGATCATGACCACCATCTCCGGCGCCCGCGCCGCGGCGATGGGCATCGCCGCCCTGCAGACCCAAGGCTACGCGGTGAAGACGGTCCAAGAGTACCACTGAGTCGTCGCGCGGAGCATGCCTGAAGTGGCGGTGAAGCTTCTGGTGACCGGCGCCTCCGCCATCACTGCCGAGCTCAAGCGCTTCCGCGCCGAGGCTCATTCTGTCGCGCGGCTGGCGCATCCGAACAGCGTCAGCTTGCATGTGGCCGGCGAGAACGAAGGCCAGCCGTTCTACTTGGTAAAGCGGGTGCCGAGCACCTGCCGAGGCTGTGCTCCTTTCTGGGGGCGATCCGAAGAGGTGGACAGATGTGGGAGAGCAAATGCCGGCCGGAACGGGAAATTGAGAAAAAATGCGGGTTGCGATATTTCATCCGACCGCAGGGTAGGGCGACGCTCCTGCGGAGCCCTTGCGAGTTGCCGGGCCGCCCTTTGCTCAGCGGCTCGGCAGGAGCTTCGCCCTACCTGCGCCATTTGTTTTTCACAGGTCCGATCTCCTCGGCGCGTCGCTCCATCGCAGACACTCCGGTCCGCCACCTCCGATCGCGCCTCCGGCTCACTTCGGCGTCCACCGGATGAAGCGGGCCCGGCATCGAGGCGTTACACGGCGGCCCGATCCCGCTTCACTCGCGTCAAGCATGACCGCCGCTCGCTGCCCGGAATGCGGTGCCGCGTTGCCGGCATCGGCGGACGGCTTGTGCCCCCGCTGCCTTTTCGGGCTCGCGGCACAGGCGGGCGCGGACGATGCCGCGGGACTCCCGGCGGACAAGCGCTTCGGCGACTACGAGCTGGTCGAGCGCATCGGCCAAGGCGGGTTCGGCGTGGTGTTCCGCGCGCGGCAACAGGGGCTGGACCGCTTCGTCGCCGTGAAGCTGCTGCGGACCGGCGCCTTCGCCACCGCGGCCGAGCTCAAGCGCTTCCACGCCGAGGCGCAGGCTGTCGCGCGGCTGTCGCATCCGAACATCGTCACCTTGCACGAGGTCGCCGAGCACGAGGGCCAGCCGTTCTACTCGATGGAGCTGGTGCCCGGCCCCGGCCTCGACGCGCTGGTGCGCCGCGGCGCGCTCCCGCCCGACCGCGCGGCGAGCTACGTCCGCAGCGTGGCGGACGGCATCCACTACGCCCACACGCGCGGCCTGCTTCACCGCGACCTCAAGCCCGCGAACGTCCTGCTCGACGACTACGGCCAGCCCAAGGTCACCGACTTCGGCCTCGCCCGCTCGCTCGCCGGGCCGAGCGACCTGAGCCAATCGGGCGGTTTCACCGGCACGCTGCTGTACGCTGCGCCGGAACAGATCGCCGGCCGGACCCAGGACATCGGCGTCGGCTGCGACGTGTGGGGGCTCGGCGCGACGCTGTACGAGCTGCTGACCGGCGGGCCGCCTTTCCCGGGTGCGACGGCGGCGGAAGTGCAGCGGAAGGTGCTCCACGAGGAACCGGTGCCGCCGCGCCTGCTCAACCCGGCCGTGCCGCGCGACCTCGAGACCGTCTGCCTGCGCTGTCTCGCGAAGGACCCGGGCCAGCGCTACCGCGAGGCGAAGGAGCTCGCGGCGGACCTCGGGCGCTTCCTCCGCCGCGAACCGGTTCGGGCGCGTCCGGTCGGCTGGGCGGGGCGCTTCACGCGCTGGTGTCGTCGCAAGCCGGCGCAAGCCGTCACCGTGACCGCGCTCTTCGCGCTGCTGGCGTTGCTCTCGGTCGCCGCCGGGTTGTTCCGGCGCGACCTGGTCGCGAGCAACGCGCAGGCGGCGCAGCTCGCGGCGCTGGCCATCCGCGCCGAGATGGCCGAGGTGGGTCATACAGTGGAGCAGGCTGCGGATTCGCCGGAGCTCCGGCAGTTCGTGGGATCCCGCGATTGGCGGGCCTGCGACGTCTGGCTGGGCGGGCTCGGTGATCGGGCGCGCGGCGTCCCGGGCGATGGTTCTGGAAGATCCGCGGCCGCGCGGGAGGACGAGACCGCGGTGGGCAGGACCGGCGCGCGCCGTTGGGCCCACTGGTTGCGCGCGGAGAACTGGTACCTGCTCGACGCGCGCGGACAGATGCTGGCGCATTGGCCCATCGGCAGCCGCATCACCAACGTGGCCTTCCGTGACTACTACATAGGCGCGGTGCGCGACGCGAAGACGGGCGAGGACCACGCGCATTTCAGCCGGGTGTACGAAGGCGTGAACGACGGCCTGCACAAGTTCGGCGTGAGCCGCGCGGTGCGGGACGCGCAGGGCGCGCTCGCCGGCGTCATCGTGGCGACGGTCGCGACGGCCACGACCGAACGGCGCGCCGGTCTGAGCAGCACGGAGCGGAAGACCGTGCTCATCGCCGCGACGGACAACAATCCGCCGCCTCCGGGATCGATCGCCGTGCCGCGGTTGCCGGAGTTCGTGGTGATGCTGCACCCAGGTTTCAAGGCGCGCGAACCGGTCGTGGGCGCGTCGCATCCGGCGCTCGCCCGGTTGTTGGCGGACGACGACGACCGGCTGCCCGCGGTGTCCGACCCGTTCTACCGCGACCCGGTGGGCGAGCGGCACAACCGCTACAAAGGCCGTTGGCTCGCCGGCTTCGCGCGGGTGCCCGGGACGCCGTTCGTCGCGGTCTTCCAGACGCGCGACTGGATCGGCGATGCCGCGCTCTTCGCGGCGATCGTGGCGACGGGCACCGGGCTGGCGGTGTGGAACTTCGTCCACCAGCGGCGGAGACGGATGGCGCCGAGGTCGTGATCCCAGGACCGGGCGGGGCGGAGACGCGGACCGCGACCACGATCAACGGTGATGCGGATCCCGCGCGGGAAGTTACCATGGCGTCGTCGGCCCGGTTCTTGGGGCGGAAACCAAGACCGGACACTGAAGCACCTCTCGCATGCACACCCAACGATCTGATCTCTGGCAACGGGTGGAACGATTCCCGTTGGACGATCCGCAGGCGGCGCATCCTTTCACCGCGCGGCTGGCCAAGGAGAACGGCTGGACCCGCGCCTTCGCGCTCCGCGTCGCCGAGGAGTACAAGCGCTTCGCCTTCCTGTGCGTTGCGTCGGGTCATCCTTGCACGCCGAGCGAAGCGGTGGACCAGGCGTGGCATCTGCACCTCATCCACACGCGGAGCTATTGGGACGCCTTCTGCGGCGAGACCTTGCGGCAGCCGCTCCATCATGGCCCGACGAAAGGCGGCGGCGAGGAGGACCGGAAATTCCACGGCTGGTACGCGCGGACCTTGGAGAGCTACCGCCGGCACTTCGGCGAACCTCCCGGCGATATCTGGCCGCCCGCGGAGGGCCCGGCCGGTCGGCATCCTCGCTTCGAGCGCGTCGACCGCGACCGCAACTGGGTCGTGCCCAAACTGCGTCGCCGATCTGCGGGGATGACGGCGGCCCTGCTCGGTGCCGGAGGCCTGGCGGTCGCGGGATGCGGTGGCGCGATCTCGGGGCAGATCCCGGTGCTGGACTGGAGCGGATCGGAGTTCTTGAAGTTCTACGCGGTATGCTTCGTGGCCGCGCTCGGGTCCGCGATCTGGCAGTTGTCGACATGGGGCCGAGCTCAAGAAGCGCGGGCGGCGAGAACCGCCATCCCCGACGACGTGTACGAAGCCGCCGCGCTCACGGGCGGCACCGAACGCATGGCGCAGACCGCGGTGGTGCGCTTGGCCGACATCGGAGCGCTCAAGCTCGACGGAGTGAAGGACAAGCGGCTGTCGGTCGTGGCTTCCGCCGCGGTCCCGGTTCATCCCGTCGAACAGGCGGTCCTCGCGCAGTTGCGCACCGCCGGTCCGATGACGCCGCTCGCGGCGGTCCAGCTTGCCACCGGTTCGTCCGAGATGGCGAAGGTCTTGGCGCGCTGCCCGGATGCGGACACACGTCCCGGGCGCCCCTCGCGCGCCGTGCTCGTCCCCATGACGGTCCTCGCGGCGATCGGCGTGGCCAAGGTCTGCATCGGGCTCTCGCGGGAACGGCCGGTCGGGTTTCTGGTGCTGATGCTCGTCGGGACCGCCCTCACGCTCTTGGCGCTCCAAGTGGCCCGGATCCGCACGCGATCGTGGCGCCAGCGCCTTGGCGACCAGGCCCGGGCGCGCGGGACGACCGAGCGGATCCGTCCGCTCGGAGCCGGCGAGAACCACGCGGCCCCGGACCTCGCCTGGACCGCCGCGCTCTGCGGTGTCGGCGCGCTGGGCGGGACGGTGCTCGCGGACTACGCGCCGTTGCTGATGCCGCCACCGCCGAGGCGCGGATCCGAGGGCTGGGACGGGACGTTGACCTCGACGACGAGCGGCGGCAGCGACGGCAGCGGAGGAGGAGGGAGCAGTTGCGGGGGCGGGGGCAGCGGTTGTGGTGGTTGCGGAGGCGGAGGCGGCGACTGATCCGGTGATGGCCCGTCCCGCGCAAAAACTCAGGCCCGACGCGCATTTGCTCAGCGGAAGGCGGCGTTCGAGGCAGATTCGCGTTGACGCTGTTTTCCACCGCCGCGTTAGCTACGCGGCATCTTCCGCGCCGCGCCGACGCCCATCCCGGGCCGGCGGCGCGGCCGGTCAGCCGTCCTCACCATGAGCCGCAAAATCAACGTCGCCATCGTCGGTCTCGGATTCGGGTCCGAGTTCATCCCCATCTACCAGCGCCATCCGCAGGCGAACATGTACGCCATCTGCCAGCGCTCGAAGGAGAAGCTGGAGCAGGTGGGCAAGGCCTTCGGAGTGGAGAAGCGCTACCAGAGCTTCGAGGACGTCCTGCGCGACCCCGCGGTGGACGCCGTGCACATCAACTCCCCGATTCATCTGCACGCCGCGCAATCCATCGCCGCGCTGCGCGCCGGCAAGCACGTGGCCTGCACCGTGCCGGCCTGCACGACCATCGAGGAGGCACGGGAGATCGTGAAGGCGAGCAAGGAGAGCGGGAAGACCTACATGATGATGGAGACCGTGGTGTGGAGCCGCGAGTACCTCTACGTCCGCGAGCTGCGCGACACGGGCAAGCTGGGCCGCATCCAGTTCGTCCGCGGCAGCCATCTCCAGAACATGGCCGGTTGGCCGGGCTACTGGGAAGGCCTGCCCCCGATGCACTACGCGACGCACTGCGTCTCGCCGTGCCTCGGCATCGTCAACGGCGAGGCCGAGTTCGTGTCGTGCCTCGGATCCGGCCGCATCTCCGAGGCGCGCATCGCCAAGTACGGGTCGCCCTTCTCGTTCGAGACGGCGCATTTCAAGGTCCGCAACCAGGACGTCGCGGGCGAGGTGACGCGGTACCTGTTCGACGCGGCGCGGCAGTACCGCGAGAGCTTCGACTGCTACGGTTCCGAGACGTCGTTCGAGTGGCAACTCACCGAGCACGACGACCCGGTGCTGCATCTCGGCGGCGAGACGGTCGAGAAGGTGAAGATCCCCGACTACGCTCACCTGCTGCCCGAACCGATCCGGGCGTTCACGACCCAGGGCGTGTACGACATGACCGAGAACGCCCACCTGTCGTTCATCCAGGGCAGCGGCCACGGCGGCAGCCATCCGCACCTCGCGCACGAGTTCATCTCGGCGGTGGCGGACCGCCGTCCGAGCTTCCCGGACCTGTACCAGTCGGTGAACTGGACGATGGTCGGCATCCTCGCGCACGAATCCTCGATGCGCGGCGGCGAGAAGATCCACCTGCCGAACTTCCGGGGCATCTGAACCCGGGAGGATCGCGGGACCGCGGACCACGGCCAGCCGGCCCCGGCTGGCCGCATCCTTTTGTTGGACTCCGGCAAGACGGCCCGGTTTAATCCTCGGGTCCCCGCATCGGCACGACACGCACAGCATTTTCCGACAGCACAACCACCACCAGAATCATCCTATGAGCAACGACAGCAGCGCGGGCATAGTGCCCAACGCAAAACGGCTCCTCTTCGCCGGCTTCTTGGCCATCCTCGCGGCCGGCATCGGCTTCGGCATCCGCGGCGGCATCCTCGCCAATTGGGCCGCGGACTTCGGCTTCACCGGCGCGCAGCTCGGGGCGATCGGCGGCGCCGGCTTCACCGGTTTCTGTTTCGGCATCATCATCGGCGGCGTCGTCGTCGACAAGATCGGCTACGGCAAACTGGTGGTCGCGGCGTTCTTTTTCCACATCGTCTCGGCATTCATCACCTTTGGTGCGACGAAAGGCCAGGCACAGGACACAGCGTACATGTTCCTTTACCTAGGAACGTTCGTCTTCGCCTTGGCGAACGGAACATTGGAGGCCGTGGCCAATCCGCTCGTCTCGACACTGTTCCCCAACAACCGCACCCACTACCTGAACATCCTCCACGCGAGCTGGCCGGCCGGCTTGGTGCTCGGCGGCTTGGTGGGCTGGACCCTCGGTGAAGGCCCGAACGCCCAGAGTTGGAAGCTTCAGCTTGGGCTTTTCCTCGTGCCGACAGTTCTCTACGGCGTCGCGTTCTTCGGCCAGAGTTTCCCGAAATCGGAAGCCTCCGCAAAAGGACTAAGCGTGGGCGAGATGCTGAAGGAAGTCGGCATCTTGGGTTCGCTGGTCGCATGCGGACTGATCGGACTCTTTTTCAAGGATCAGTTGGGCGGCATTCTCTTCTTTTTCACCAACAGCGAATTTTTCACGTCCTCTTCTTGGGAATACATCTCATGGGCCGTGGCGCTGGTTCTCCTCTTGATCGTCGGCGGCATCACAGGCTTCTCGATCGGCGCGGGCCTTTTGTTCGTGTTGTTCGGTACCCACGCCCTCGTCGGGGCAGTCGAGTTGGGAACCGATGGATGGATCCAGAACATCACCGGCAACATCCTCACCCCTGGCGAAGGCAAGATCCTGTTCGTCTTCACCTCGCTCCTGATGTTCGCGCTCCGCTTCTGCGCCCACTTCATCGAGAAGAACCTGAAGATCTCGCCGGTCGGCCTGCTCTTCATCTGCGCGGTGCTCGGCGCCGTAGGCCTCAACTTGGTCAGCGGCATCACATCCTTCGGCGGCGCCTTGCTGGCCTTGTCGGTCTATGCGCTCGGCAAGACCTTCTTCTGGCCGACGATGCTTGCGGTTGTCGGTGACCGGTTCCCGCGCACCGGAGCGATCGCGATGTCGATCATGGGCGGTATCGGAATGATGTCTGCCGGACTCCTCGGCGGCCCCGGCCTCGGATACGCCAAAGACCGATTCACGGGAGAAGAACTGCAAAAGGTGAATCCGACGATCTACGCGCAATACAAGGCCGAGAAACCCAGTTCGTTCCTCTTCTTGGACAAAGCGTACGGTCTTGACGGCTCCAAACTGTCCGCCGCGCAGACCTCCACCAACAAGACGCCGGAGCAGAAGGTCGTTGTCACCGCGAGCATCACCGGCGACCGCCACACGTTGAAGGCCGACTCGTTCATCCCGGTGACGATGGCCGCGATCTACCTGTTGCTGTTCCTCTACTTCAAGGCGATCGGCGGCTACAAAGCGGTCAGCATCGCCGAATCGAAGGCATAGTCCTTCCGGCAGTCTTTCCCGCGACGGCGGCTCCACTTCGGAGCCGCCGTTTTTGTCGGGGAGTCGGACCGGCCGATCGGCGTACCCGTGCCAGCGGCCTTGAATCCGGGGCCGGTCCGCGCCAACTTCCGCGCATGGAAGCCCCGAGTCTCAGCGCCCGACGCGCCACGGTCGAGGACCTGCCCGCGCTCCAAGCGCTCTGGCAGATCGGCGGGCTGCCCGCGGACGAGCTCGAGAAGTTCCTCACCGAGTTCCAGGTCGTGCCGGGAGAAGGCGAAGGCGTGCTGCTGGGAGCGATCGGGTTGATGGTCGAGGGCAACGACGCTCTGCTCCATTCCGAGGCGCTGGCCCCCGGCGACGAGGGCGACGAGATCCGTGCCGCGCTGTGGCGCCGCCTCCAGATCGTCGCGCGCAACCAGGGCATCCACCGGCTCTGGACGCAGGAGGACGCCGACTACTGGCGCGATGGATGCTTCCTGGCCGCGCCGGCGGAGACGGTGTCCGCCGCGACCGCCGGGTTCGTGGACAAGACCGCGACCTGGATGGTCTGCGAGCTCATCGACCCCGCGAAGGCCAAGCTGCTCGTGACCGAGCAGATGGCCATCTGGCACGCCACGCGGACCCAGGAAGCGGACGAGCTCCAGGGCAAGATCCGCGCGTTCCGCAACGCCTCGCTCCTCGTCGCCGCCCTCGTCGTCGTGCTGATGATCGGGATGGTGGTCTTCGTCCTGCGCCAGCGACCCGACATCCTGCAACGGCTGCTCCACGGGGGCCGCTGAGCCGGGACCCTTCTTTTGAACAGAAGGGAACGAAGCGACCAGCGGGGGTGACCAATCCCATTGCGGCCGCGCACAGCCGCCACCCTGTGGTGGTCCTTTCCAATTTTGACCCGCAGTTCAATTCCCCGCCTCCCCGCTCTCTGTTCCCTTCGTTGGCTTCTGTTCCACTGTGCAACGTCCCGGCTGAGAACGATCGGGACGCCAAGCTGGACCGCCGGCTTGGTTGTCCGCCGCTTCCGGCGTCTTCAGCGTCTTCGGTCAGACAGGTCCCGTCCCGGTCAAACCACCGGCAGGGTGTAGAAGAACGAGCAACCCTTGCCGGCCTCGCTTTCGAGCCGCACCTCGCCTCCGTGGCTCTGGACGATGTGCTTCACGATGCTGAGGCCGAGACCGGTGCCGCCGGCCTCGCGGGACCGGGCGCGGTCCACGCGGTAGAACCGCTCGAAGACCCGTTCGCCCGCCTCCGCCGGGATGCCCGGGCCGTCGTCCGCGACCCAGCCTTCGACGCGCTCGGCATCGAGCCGCCGGGCGCCGAGGCGCACGCTGCCGCCGGCCCGGCCGTACTTCACCGCGTTGTCGACGAGGTTGAAGAGCACCTGTTGGAGACGGTCGCCGTCGGCGCGCACCATGAGCCCGTCCGGCACCTCGTTGTGCAGCACCACCTGGCGCTCGGAGGCGCGGGCGGCCAGGTCGCTCACCACTTGGTCGGCCTGTTCGCGCAGTTCGATCGGCTGGAGGTTGAGCACGATCTGTCCCGCCTCAAGCTGCGAGATGGTGAGCAGGTCCTCGATGAGGAAGCTGAGGCGGTCCGCGTGCTTCTCGATGGTGTGGAGGAAACGAAGGGCGACGGCCGGATCGTCCTTGGCGCCGTCGATCAAGGTCTCGACGTAGCCCTTGATGAGCGAGAGCGGCGTGCGGAGCTCGTGGCTGACGTTCGCGACGAACTCCTTGCGCACGTTCTCGAGCTGTTTGATGCGGGTGAGGTCGTGGAAGACGAGGATCGTGCCGGCGTGCGCGCGGTCCGGGTCGCGGAAGCTGGCGGCGTTCACCTGCAGCACGCGCGGTTCGCGGCCCGGCAAGGTGATCTCATGCCCGGAGACGCGGCCCCCGACCAGCGCGGCCTGGGCGACGTCCTGTAGTTCGTGCAACCGGAGCGCCTCCAGCAACGTGAGGCCGCGGATGTCGCTGGAGAGACCGAACAGCGTGCCGAGCGTGGGGTTCACGAACTGGACCTTGCCGTGCTCGTCGAGGATCAGCAGGCCCTCGATCATGCTGTTGAAGACGGTCTGCTGCTTGGTCTGCTCCTCGGTGAGCGCGAGCTGGCGGTCCGTCCTGAGCGCCGCGAGCGCGAGCTCCGCTTCACGCG
Source organism: Verrucomicrobiota bacterium (assembly GCA_038226425.1). Lineage (GTDB taxonomy): Bacteria > Verrucomicrobiota > Verrucomicrobiia > Limisphaerales > UBA9464 > CAIVQB01. The sequence goes on along the minus strand of JBBRQL010000009.1, from coordinate 12,382 downwards.
CACGGGAGCTTGCCGTGCGCCCGCGCGCGGACGCCCAGGCGAAGGCGGCCGCGCCGACAGCCAGCGAAAGGAAGGTGAGGAACGGCCACATGGCGGACGAGCGACGCCGGTCCGCGCCGCTCAGTTCTCCACGAAGCGGTAGCCGACACCGCGGACGGTGTCGAGGTAGCGGCAGGCGAGGCCCAGCTTCTCGCGGAGCCGGCGCATGTGCGTGTCGACGGTGCGGGTGTCGATGATGTTGTCGTACTCCCACACGTCGCGGAGGAGCTGCTCGCGCGACTGCACCCGGCCGCGGCGCGAGGCGAGCGTGGTGAGCAGCTTGAACTCGGTCGCCGTGAGGTCGATCCGCTTGCGGGCCACCGTGACGAGATGCCGGGGCACGTCGATGAAGAGGTCGCCCACGTTGAACTGGTCCGGCTTCTCCTCGCTGTCGGTGCGGCGTCGCAGGAGGTTCTTCACGCGCAGCACCAGCTCGCGGGGGCTGAACGGCTTCGTCATGTAGTCGTCCGCGCCCAGCTCCAGGCCGAGCACGCGATCGATCTCCGCGGCCTTCGCCGTGAGCATGATTACCGGGATCTGCGAGGTCGCCGGGTCGCGGCGGAGGAGCTTGCAGACCTCCAGGCCGTCCACCTCCGGCAGCATCACGTCGAGCAGGATGAGGTCGGGCGCGTGCTGCCGCGCCTTCTTGAGCGCGTCCGTGCCGTCGTCGGCCGTGACGACCTCGTAACCGGCCGCCTTGAGGTTGAAGCCGACCAGTTCGAGAGCATCCGGCTCGTCGTCCACCACGAGTATCTTTGCCATGACGCGGGACTTGGTAGGCATGGCGCGATGCTAGGTGATGACGGAGAAGTTACAAGCCGGTGACAAGTACCGAGCCGCCCCGCGGTCCGCGCCGCCCTCATCCTTCGCCATCGGGCGTCCGGACCATGTCGGCGGACGCCGCTCGGCAGAGGCCGACGAAGGTCTCCTCCGCGAGCGTCAGGCGCCGTCCGCGCCAGTGGAGGATGCCCCATTCGCGCTTCAATTTCCGGCGACCGAGCGGCAGCGCGACCAACGAGCCGTCGCGCAGCTCCTTCTGGGCGATCCACGGAGCCATGATGCTCACGCCCAGGCCCAGCTTCACCATCTCCTTGATGGCCTCCATGCTGCCGAGCTCGATGACCGTGTTGAGCACGACCTCCTCCTTGCGGAAATAGTCATCCACGAGACGGAACGTGTGGGAGGACTTCCGGTAGATGATGAGGTTCTGCTTCGCCACCTCGGCGCGCGTCACCTCGCCGGCCTGGGCCCACGGGTGCAACGGCGACGCGATGAACGCCATCTCGTCGGTGAACACGGGCAGGAAATCGAAACGGTCGTCCGACGGCAGCTGTAGCACGACCGCCAGGTCCATCCGCTGGCGCTCCAGCCCGGCGATGAGCTCGCGGGTGTCGCCCGGCTCGATGTTGATGAGGCTTTGCGGGAAGCTCTCCTTGAACTCGCGCAGCACCGGCGGCAGCAGCACCTGGCAGATCGAGGCGGTGGCGCCGATGCGCAGGCGGCCCCGGCCCCACTTGCCCAGCAGCTCGATCCCGTCGCGCGCAGCGGCCATCTCGCGCAGCACGACCGAGGCATGTTTCAGAAGATGCTCGCCGGCCTGCGTGAGCATCACCTTCTTGCCCAGCCTGTCCAAAAGCCGACAACCGATGTCGGTCTCTAACGCCTTCATCGAGTGGCTGACGGCGCTCTGGGTCAGGAAAAGCTCGCGGGCGGTCTGCGTGAAACTGCCCGTGCGGGCAAGGATCAGGAACGCTTGGAGCTGCCGGCTGTCGAGGGGTCCCTTCATCAATGAGCGGGGTTCATCATATCCATCGGATCTTCTCGGAGCACTCATCCGGCCAAGTGGAGCGATCCGGCATCTTCGCCGCTAACGACCGTCTTGCGTCCGGGTGGACGCGACCTGATGCGTCGAGAATTGACCATGCCTGCTGTTCCGCGGAGATCCAGCTCCTCGGCCACGCCGATCCGGCTCGGCTTCGTGCCGCTGAACGACTGCGCGCCGCTGGTCGTGGCGCATGAGCGAGGGATGTTCGCGAAGGCCGGTGTCGAGGTCCGGCTGAGCCGCGAGCTCGGCTGGGCGTCGGTCCGCGACAAGCTCGTCCATGGAGAGCTCGACGCCTCGCATGCCCCGTGCGGGTTGCCGTTGGCGCTCGCGCTGGGTCTGAACTGCGTGCGCACCGAGACGGTCGCCGCGCTGGTGCTGAACCTGAACGGCAACGCCATCACGCTGAGCGAGGACCTTTGGAATGCGGGCGTGCGCGACGCCGTGACGCTACGGCCGTTCCTCGCCGCGAACCGCGGCCGCCGCACGCTGACCTTCGGGACGGTTTCGCCCTACTCCACGCACACGCTGCTGCTGCGCCGCTGGCTGACGCAGGCGGGCGCGGATTTCGAGAAGGACGTCCGCTTCGTCGTCGTGCCGCCGCAGCAGATGGCCGTGAACCTAGCGGCCGGGCATCTCGACGGGTTCTGCGCCGGAGACCCTTGGAACAGCATGGCTGTCGCCGGAGGCCACGGTTGGATCCCGGCGACGAGCATGGACCTCGCGCCGCTGCATCCCGAGAAGGTGCTGCTCGCCCGCGCCGACCTCGTCGCGAGGCGCGGACAGGAGCATCTCGGCCTGCTCGTCGCGCTGCTCGAGGCCTGCGCCTTCTGCGATGATCCGGCGAACCACGCCGAGGTCGTGGAGTACTTGGCCGACCGGCGATATCTGGCGCTGCCGGCCGAGGTCGTCCGCCGCGGGTTCCCGGGCGACGAAGGCTTCGACCACGGGCACGGCCAGCGGGTGCCGGCACCCGACTTCATGGTCTTCCACCGCGACGATGCGAACACGCCGTCGGCCGAAAAGTCCGCATGGATCGCCCGCCATCTGCTCGACGGCGCGGCCAAGGCGGCGTTCACCCCCGCCCAGCTCGCCAAGATCTTCCGCACCGACCTCCACACCCAGGCGCGCGCACTGCGCGCCGCTTCCCTCAACCATGATCCCGAAACTGAAACCCGCCTCCTCTCCGCTTGATACCGGACGCCGGAGCTTCCTGAAGCAATCCGCCACCGCCGCCGTGCTCGCCGGCCTTCCCGTCGGCTGGACCGGCAGCGTCTTCGCCGACGATTCGCCCGAGATGGCGAACTGCCGCTGCGGCATCATCGCGCTGACCGACTGCTCGCCGTTCGTCATCGCGGCCGAGAAGGGCCACTTCAAGAAATACGGCATCAACGCCACCATCACCAAGGGCGCGAACTGGGCCGCCATCCGCGATTCGCTGAGCAGCGGCGACAACCAGTTCACCCACATGCTCGTCGGCATGCCCATCGCCTCGACGATGGGCCTGCTCGGTTCGCCGAAGAGGCCGATGGTCATCCCGTGGATGGTCAACCGCAACGGCCAGGGCATCTCCCTCAAGGCCGAGTGGAAGGGCAAGGTCGGGGCCGATCCGAAGGGGCTCAAGCCCTTCGTCGACCAAGCCAAGAAGCTCGGCGAGCCGCTCACCTTCGCGATGACGTTCCCGCCGGGCACGCACGCGATGTGGATGCGCTACTACCTCGCCGCCGGCGGCATCAACCCCGACAAGGACGTCTCCCTCATCACCATCCCGCCCCCGCAGATGGTCGCCAACATGAAGGTCGGCAAGATGGACGGCTTCTGCGTCGGCGAGCCGTGGAACGCCCGCGCCATCGCCGACAAGATCGGCTTCACCAGCGTCACCACCCAGGACATCTGGAAGGACCACCCCGAGAAGGTCTGCGCCTTCACCGCCGAGTTCGCCGAGAAGAACCCGAAGACCGTCAAGGCCATCCTCAAAGGCCTCCACGACGCCAGCGTCTGGCTCGACGACGACGCCAACCGCCCGGAGCAGTGCGCCATCGTCGGCAAGGCGAACTACATCAACTGCGCCTCCGAGATCATCCTCGGTCGCCTCCTCGGCAAACTCGACTACGGCGACGGCCGCGTCGTCACCGACCCGACCCCGATGCACTTCAGCAAGCGCAACTGCAACTTCCCGCAGGCGAAGTTCGCCAAGTGGTGGCTCACGCAGTTCCGCCGCTGGGGCATGGTCTCCGGCGCGCCGGATTATGAGGGCGTCGCCAAGAAGGTCATGCGCGCCGACCTCTACGAGGAGGCCATGAAGGAGATCGGCTGCAGCCACGGCGGAGTCGATGTGGCCAAGGCAACGCTCTTCGACGGCGTCACCTTCGATCCCGCCGGCGACCTGGAGGCATACGCCAAGGGCTTCGCCGTCCACTCGCTCAAGGGTTAGGCGCCCGCCCCGGATGAGCCTCGCCGCCCTCAACCTCGCGTTCCTGCCGCTGACCGACTGCGCCCCGCTGGTCGTCGCGCAGGAGCGCGGGCTGTTCCGGCAGTTCGGGCTCACCGTCACGCTGGACCGCACGCCCAGCTGGACCGCGGCCCGCGAGCGCCTGGAATCCGGCGCGTGCCAGGCCGCGCATCTGCTCTACGGCGTGCCTTTCGCCTCGGCCCTCGGCCACTTCGGCCCCAAGGCCCGCCCGCTCATCATCCCGTGGATCCTGTCGCGCAACGGCCAAGGGATCACGCTCGCCGCACGATACCGCGGCCGGATCGCCGGCGACGCGAAGCCGCTCGCCAAGGAGGTCTTCGAGCGCCGCGACGCCGGCCGGCCCGTCACCTTCGCTCACACGCTCGCGCCCGGCACTCACGCGATGTGGCTCCGCGCCTGGCTCGCCGCCGGCGGCATCAATCCCGACCACGACGTCTGCCTCATCACCATCCCGCCGCCGCAGATGGTCGCGAACCTCCGCGAAGGGCGCCTCGACGGCTTCTCCGTCGGCGAACCGTGGAACGCCCGCGCGGTCGCCGAGGGTCTCGGCTACACCGCGGTCACCTCGCAGCAGATCTGGCCCGACCATCCCGAGAAGATCCTCGCGTTCACCGCCGACTTCGCCGCCGAGCAACCGGCCACCGTCACCGCCGCGCTCGCCGCGCTCCACCTCGCCGGCCAGTGGTGCGACGAGCCGGCGAACCACGCCGAGCTCGCGCGGATCCTCAGCGCCCCCGCCTACGTCGGCTGCCCCGCCGAGCAGATCCTCCCGCGTCTCTCCGGAACCTACGAGTTCGGCGACGGCCGCTCGATCGCTGCCGATCCCCGCGCCGTCGCCTTCAGCCGCCGCGACGCCAACCACCCCCAGCCGCGCCACGCCGCATGGTGGCTCAGCCAGATGCGCCGCTGGGCCATGACCTTCGGCGTGCCCGACTACGCCGGGATCGCCGCGCGCGTGCTCCGCCCCGGGTTCTACCGGGACGCCCTCGCGATGGCCGGCGCCGAGCCCGGTCCCGTCGAGATGGCGCCCGAGACGTTCTTCGACGGCACCACCTTCGACCCCGCCGAGCCGGAGCAGTTCGCCCGCGCCCACGCCGTCCACACCGCCCGCTTCTGAACCGCCTCGAGCCGCTGACACCATGAAAGAACGCCTCAAACGCCTCGACGGCCTGCTGCTCCCGCTCGTGGGCATCGGCATCGTCTTCATCCTCTGGTATCTCTCCAGCAAGACCTGGTCGCGCGACCTCCCCACGCCCGGCAAGACGTGGACCGAATCGCGCCCCTACGTCGTCGAACCTTTCGCCAAACGCGGTGAGATGGACCAAGGCATCCTCGCCTTCACCTGGCTCTCGCTGAAGCTGGTCGCCGAAGGCTACCTCATCGCGTTGGTCGTCGGCACGCCCATCGGCTTCTTCCTCGGGCTCTCGAAGTCGTTCACGAAGATGTTCGACCCGATCATCCAGATCCTGCGGCCGGTCTCGCCGCTGGCGTGGCTGCCGCTCGGCATGGTCCTGTTCAGTTCCTTCAAGCTGACCAACTCCGAGGGGAAGGTCATCTTCGGCGCGTCCGACGCCGCGGCGCTCTTCACCATCGCGATCTGCTCGATGTGGCCCGCTGTGCTCAACACCGCCGTCGGCGTCCGCGCCATCCCCCAAGATTACCTGAACGTCGCCAAGGTGCTCAAACTCTCGCGGACGAAGACGCTCTTCAAGGTGCTCATCCCCGCGACGCTGCCGTATATGTTCACCGGCTTCCGCCTGAGCCTCGGCATCGCTTGGCTCGTGATCGTCGCCGCCGAGATGCTCACCGGCCGCCCCGGAATCGGCGGCTTCCTGTGGCAGCAGTACAACGCGCTGATCTACGAGCAGATCATCCTCTGCATCATCACCATCGGCCTGGTCGGCTTCGTCCTCGACCGCCTGATGAGCCTCGTCGAGGCACGGTTCAAATCCATCTGAACCTCGTGGAGCCGCCCGTCGCCATGTCTTCCCGCTCTTGGCTCATCGCTCTCGGTGCCCGTGCCGTCTGGCAGCGCGCCCTGATGATCGGGCTGCCGGTCGGCTTCCTCCAGATCTGCGTCAACCAGGGCGACCACTGGCTCCACGGCACGGTCACGCGGACGATCGTGGTGAAGACCCTCCTCACGCCCGTCATCGCCGTGGCCGTCTGTCTCGTCTCCGCAGCCAGCACCTATCGCCCGCCCTCCGTCCTCGGGAGGATCGAAAACCAAGGATCCCGGACCGCGAATCCCCATGCCCATTCTTGAGGTCAAAAACGTCGCCAAAGGCTTCGGGCCGTCGTGGTCCCGCTCCGAGGTGCTGCATGACATCAACCTCTCCATCGAGGAGGGCGAGTTCGTCGCCATCATCGGCTACTCCGGTGCCGGCAAGACCACGCTCATGTCGCTCCTTGCCGGCCTCACCGAGCCCGACACCGGCGGGATCCTCTTCGACGGGAAGAAGATGTCCGGCCCCGGCCCCGACCGCGGCATCGTGTTCCAGAACTACAGTCTGCTCCCCTGGCTCACGGTCTACGAGAACGTCGCTCTCGCCGTGGACCAGGTCTTCCCCGGCTGGACGCCCGACGCCCGTCGCGCCCACGTCGAGAAATACATCGCGACCGTCAACCTCACGCCCGCGTTGAAGAAGGTCCCCAGCGAGCTCTCCGGGGGGATGAGGCAGCGTGTCTCCGTCGCTCGCACGCTCGCGATGACGCCCCGTGTTCTCCTCCTCGACGAACCCCTCGGCGCGCTCGACGCCCTCACTCGGGGGACGCTCCAGGACGAGATCTCCCGCATCTGCCAGGAGGAGAAGAAGACCGTCGTCCTCATCACCAACGATCCCGACGAGGCGATCTATCTTGCCGACCGCGTCATCCCGCTCACCGCCGGGCCCAAGGCCACGCTGGGGCCTTCGATACCCGTCACGCTCCAGAGACCGCGCGACCGCCGGAGCTTCAACGAGGACTACGAGTTCAAACAGATCCGCGCCGAGGTCGTCAGCTACCTGCTCAAAGCCCGTCCGCGCGACACCGCCGGCCTGCTCAAGAAGCTCGTCCTCCCCGACATCGAGCCCGAGGACATCTCCGGCACGCGCGTCCGCCGACCCCGTGGCTCCGGCCCCATCCGCCGCTCCGAGATCGCCGCCGTCACCGTCGAGACCCCCACGCCATGAGCGCCTACGTCGAGATCTCCCAGCTGGTCAAATCCTACCCGAAGCCCGGCGGCGGCGAAGCCGTCATCGTGAAGGATTTCAACCTCAAGATCGCCAAGGGCGAGTTCATCACGGTCATCGGCCATTCCGGCTGCGGCAAGTCCACGCAGCTCATGATGCTCGCCGGCCTCAGCGAGATCACGAGCGGCGTCATCATCATCGCCGGCAAGGAGATCGCCGGCCCCGGCCCCGACCGCGGCATCGTGTTCCAATCCCCGTCGCTCCTGCCGTGGATGACCGCGAAAGAGAACGTCATGCTCGGCATCGAGCAGGTCTTCTTCACCGCGAGCCAGCGCGAGCGCGACCAGATCGCGGAGTATTACCTCAGCGTCGTCGGCCTCGCCAACGCCATGCACAAACGCCCCGCCGAGCTCTCTCAGGGCATGCGCCAGCGCGTGGGCATCGCCCGCGCCTTCGCCCTCAAGCCCAAGATGCTCCTCCTCGACGAGCCCTTCGGCATGCTGGACACGCTCACGCGCTACGAGCTCCAGGCCGTGCTCCTCGAGCTCTGGCGGAAGGAGAAGATCACCGCGATGATGGTCACGCACGACGTGGACGAGGCTCTCTATCTCTCCGACCGCATCGTCTGCATGACCGACGGCCCCGAGGCCGGCATCGGCGAGATCATCCCCGTCCATTTCCCGCGACCCCGCGACCGCAAGTCCGTCATGGAGCACCCGGATTACCATCCGCTCCGCGACGACGTGATCCAGTTCCTCGAAGTCCGCGCCCACAAGCACAGACCACCGACCGCAGCCAACCACTGAACACCGACCCGCTATCCCCAAGATGAACCCAGCCCCCACACTCCGCGCCGCGATCCTCACCGCGATCGCCGCCGCCCCCGGCGCGTTCGCCCAATACGCGCCGCCAGCGCCGTTGCAGCCGTTCCCCGGCTTCATCAACACCTACCTCCGCAACCAGGACGCCTACCTCGCCAACTGGGACGTCGGCGGATCGGCGCGCCTCCGCTACGAGGTCCGCGAGAACAACCTCGCCGCGCCCCCGAACAGCGATTTCGCGACCACCGCCACCGCGGTCGCGACCAACCCCGGCAAGATCTCCAACGACAACAGCTACTTCGCCGACAAGGTCCTCTTCCGCGTGGGCTACACCGACAAGTGGTGGGGCGCGCTCGCCGAGGCGCGCAGCAGCTCGGTCACCAGCGACAACCGCGGCGCGGCTCCGAACATCCCCAGAGGGTCCAGCCCCGAGTCCGACGGACCGGTCGAGCTGCACCAGGCGTACGTCACCATCGGCAACCACAAGGAGTTCCCGATCTCGCTCAAGCTCGGGCGGCAGGAGCTCTCGTACGGCGACGAACGGTTGGTCGGCGCCTTCGCCTGGAACAACATCGGCCGCGTGTTCGACGGCGGGAAGATGCGCTGGCAGAACTCCTGGTTCGGCGTGGACGCCTTCGCGACCAAGCTGGTCGTGCCGGACGACAACAACTTCAACACGTCGAACGACTACGAGTACTTCTCCGGGCTCTACTTCAACACGAAGAAAGTGCCCAAGAACTGGACCGAGTTCTACGTGCTCGCACGCAACGTCAGCCCGAGCGCCGCGGCGTTCAAGGCGCCGTCCACGACGCCGGCACCGTTCAACACCAGCGCCCGCGACATCTACACCATCGGCGCCCGGTTCCGCTCGGCCACGAACGAATGGGGCAACTGGGACTACACGGTCGAGACCGCCGGGCAGTTCGGCGACTGGAAGCGGCCGGCGACCGGCATCCGGCCCAACCAGCGCGATTCCCAAGAGGCCTACGCCCTGCACGGCAACATCGGCTACACCTTCCCCGAGGCCTTCGGCACGCCGCGCGTCGCGCTCGAGTACAACTACGCGACCGGAGACAGCGACCCGAACGATGACCGCCACGAGACCTTCGACAACCTGTTCCCGACGAACCACAAGTTCTACGGCTACATGGACCTCGTGCCCTGGCAGAACCTGCACGACGTCCGCTCCATCTTCCAGATCAAGCCCCACCCGCGCGTCACCTTCGCGCTGGAAGGCCATCTGTTCTGGCTCGCCGACACGCACGACCGTTTCTACAACGTCGCGGGCGTCCCCCGCGCCGGAGCCACCATCGGCGGCGTCAACACCGGCGCGCCCGGCAGCGGAGCCGGCTACGGCCTGAACCCGGGCTACAGCGGCTTCCTCGGCACCGAGATCGACGCCGTCTGCGGGGTCATCCTCACGAAGTTCTCCAACCTCGAGTTCGGCTACGGCCATTTCTTCCGAGGTGCCTACATCAAGGACACGTTCTCCAAGACCGGCTCGCAGGACGCCGATTGGGTCTACACCCAGCTGCTCGTGCGCTTCTGAAAGGCGGCGATGCCTGATCCGACCGCCATCCCCGCGTTGCCGGAGAACGCGCCGTTCAGCCCGGAACAACGGGCTTGGCTGAACGGCTTCCTCGCCGGCGTCTTCTACGACCGCTGCGGCGCGGGGGCGGCGTCGGCATCCGCTGCCGCCGCGCCTTCCGCGGCCAAGCTGCCGTTGCTCGTGGCCTTCGGCAGCCAGACCGGCAGCGCGCAAGGTCTGGCGAAGAAGTTCGCGAAGGAGGCGGAGACCCGCGGATTCGCGACGCGCGTGAAGGAGCTCAACGCGGTGTCGCTTGCCGATCTGGCGGCGGAGACCCGCGCGGTCATCATCACCAGCACCTGGGGCGACGGCGATGCGCCGGACAACGCGGCGGATTTCTATGCCCGGCTCAACGCCGACACCGCGCCGCGGCTGGAGGACCTCTCCTTCGCCGTGCTCGGTCTGGGCGACAAGAACTACGCCGAGTTCTGCGGTGCCGCGAAGAAGTTCGACGACCGCCTGGCCCAGCTCGGCGCGAAGCGCTTCGTCCCGCGCGCCGAGTGCGATGTCGACTACGAGGACACGGCGAAGGCTTGGATCGAGTCGCTGTGGCCGGTGATGGCGGAGGGTTCCAAGTTGCAGGTTGAAGGTTGCAAGTTGGAGGACGCGTCCGCTCCCCAACCTGCAACTAGCAACCTGCAACCTGCAACCTGGTCTCGGGCGACCCCTTTCCCTGCGCGGTTGAAGACCAACCGCCGCCTCAACCGCGACGGCTCGCAGAAGGACACGCGCCATTTCGAGATCTCGCTCGAAGGCTCCGGTCTCAGCTACGAGGCCGGCGACGCGCTCGGCGTGATGCCGACCAACTGCCCCGCGCTCGTCGGGGAGCTTCTCGCCGTGCTCGGTTTCTCCGGCGACGAACCGGCGGACGGCCCGGACGGAGTTCCATCCTCCATCCACCACCTTCTATCTTCTTCCTTCATCATCACCGCGCCCGCGCCTTCGTTGGTGAAAGATGCCGCGACCCGCTCCGGTAACGCGGAGCTGCTCGCGCTGCTCGATCCCGAGAAGAAGGCCGACCTCGATAAGTGGTTCTTCGGTCGCGATGTCTTGGATGTGCTCAAGGCGTGTCCCGGCGCGAAGTTCACGCCGTCCGGGTTCGTCGCGCATCTGCGCAAGCTCCAGCCCCGGCTCTACTCCATCTCCTCCTCGCCCAAGGCGCATCCTGGCGAGGTCCATCTCACCATCGCCGCCGTCCGCTACGACGGCCACGGACGCGCCAAGAGCGGCGTGTGCTCGTGCTGGTTGGCCGACCGGGTCGAACCCGGCATCACGCCGGTGCCGGTCTTCGTGCAGGTCTCGCACGGCTTCCGGCTGCCTGCGGATCTTTCCAAGCCGGTCATCATGGTCGGTCCGGGCACGGGCATCGCGCCCTTCCGCGCGTTCCTCGAGGAACGGCGCGCGACCGGTGCGACGGGAAAGAACTGGCTCTTCTTCGGCGACCAGCAGCGCGCGACCGATTTCCTTTACGAGGAGGAGCTGGCCGCGTGGTCGAAGGATGGCTTGCTCACGCGACTGGACCTCGCCTTCAGCCGCGACCAAGCGGAGAAGATCTACGTGCAGACCCGGATGCTCGAGAACGCCGCCGAGCTGTGGACGTGGCTCGAGGCCGGCGCGCATCTCTACGTCTGCGGCGACGCCAAGCGCATGGCCAAGGACGTGGACGCCGCGCTCCACACGGTCATCGAGACCGCCGGCGGACGGACCCAGGAACAAGCCGCCGGATACGTCGCCGCGCTCAAGACGGCGAAGCGCTACCAACGCGATGTCTACTAAAGTTGCAGGTTGCAGGTTGCAGGTTGCAGGTTGGCCTAGGCCGGCTTCAGGCCGGAGGACGCACCCGGCGCGACCCGGCTTTGCCTTGGAGATAGCGGATGAAGGCGGCGAGCTGTCGCGAGAGGACCTCGGATTCCGTCCGCAGCGGATCGAAGGCGGCCTGGCTGAGGTAGGCTTGGCCCAGCGCCACATGGAGCTGCGCGCGGAGTTCTCCGTTCGAGCCTTTGGCGATGGTGAGGAACTGGATGAACTCGCGGTTGGTCCCTCGTTCAAAACCCTCGGCGATGTTCGAGAGGGTCGAGACCGCCGCGCGGCGGATCTGGTCCTTCAGACCGAAGTCCTTCGCGAACCCGCCTTCGTTCGTCACGGAATAGATAGCCCGGACCAACCGTTCAGCGGCCTGCCAGACCTTCAAGTCCTCAAAGCGACTCACTGTTGCCACACCGCCGAGCCTGCCCGTCGGCTGCTCAAACCTGCAACTTTCAACCAGCAACCTTCACCCCGATGACTTTCACCGAGATCGCCGGCCAGAAGCTCTCCGGCGAACAGACCTCCTACCTCGATGGTCTGTTCGCCGGCCTGCGCAACCGCGGACTCTCGTTCGGCGACGTTGCCACGAATCCCGCTGCCGCACCGACGAAACCAGACCTCGACGACCTCATCCCCGAGGAACGCTTCAAGCGCGAGCTG
>JBBRQL010000008.1:0-42491 GCA_038226425.1 Verrucomicrobiota bacterium | reverse complement strand
GCTCACCGCTCACTGCTCACTGATTACTGATTACTGATTACTGATTACTGATTACTGATTACCGATCACTGATCACCAATCACCACCGAGGCCCCCTCACGGGATCCGCAGCAGCTCCGCCTGGGTCCAGGAATCCTCGCGCTGCGCGGTCGCTGCGCGGGCGGCCTTGATGGTCGCTTCCTTCACGGGCGGCGCGGCGTGGCCCCATTCGCGGCGGATGTAGGTGAGGGCGTCGGCGATCTGCGGGTCGGTGAGCGCTTCGGCGAGCGCGGGCATGTTGAGCAGGTAGTTCACGCCCTTCACGGAGATCTCGTCGCGGACGCCGTGCAGCACGATGCGCGCGAGGCGTTGCTCGCTGCCGAGCACCCACTCGGAATCGCGGAGCGGCGGCGCCAGGCCTTCTTGTCCGTTGCCATGCGGTTGATGGCAGGCGCCGCACACCACGGCGTAGAGTTCTTTGCCGCGGGCGAAGCTCGCCGCGTCGTCGCCGTCGAGCGCGGCTGCGACCGGCGCGGCCGCGGCCATCCCGGGCTTGCCGGGCCAAGCGAGCAACGGGTCTAGCCGTGCGATGAGGGTCTTCACCTCGGTGGACTCGACGATCCGCAACCGGGCGATGGCTTTCGGCTCAATGGCGAACCGGACGGGTCGGACGACGGGCGCCGGTTGGCCGGACTTAGCCGCGGGCACGGTCCCGGCGATGCCGCCGAGGATCGCCACCTGTTGCCAGTCGCCGGGCTTCGGCGCGGTGGCGAGGTCGAGCAGCTTGGCGATGCGCTCCGGGTCGCCCCCCAGCGTCACGCAACGGGCCAGGCCGGCGAGCAGCGGAGCGTGGCCGGTCTTCATCGTCGCGCAGACCGGGTCCTGCACCAGCGACGCGAGGAATTCCAGCTCGCGTCCGGCGAGGCCGCTGATCACGGCGTCGAACCGCAGCGGGCTCGGCGAGGCGTTCATGAGCAGCACTCGGGAGATCGCCTCGGTCGCCGGCGTCCGGATCTCACCGAGCGTGAGCAGGAGCTGGAGCTGCTCCTCGAGCGGGACGAACCCGGCGCGCTGGAGCACGAGGTTGATGGCGGCCTCGCGTTGCGGGCCCTTCAGGAATCCTTCGCTCAGGCGGAGCGCGGCGCCCCGGATCCTCGGCGCCGGATCGTCCAGCGCGGTCGCCAACGTCGCGAGGTCGAGCTCGCCGAGGCCTTCGAGCGTCCACAGCGCGTGGAGGCGTCCGGTCAGGGGCGCGGCATCACCGGCGCCGGCCAGCTTCCGGAGCTGCTGCGCGACCCCGGTGGCCCGGCGTTCGACGAGCATCTGTTGCGCGCGGTCGCGCCACCAGCCGTTGGGATGCGACAGCTTCGCGACGAGCTCGTCTTCGGTCGGCTTTGCGCCCAGGCGGTCGCGTCCGAGCGGTCGTCCTTCGCGGACGACCCGCCAGATGCGGCCCATGTCGACCGGTGATTGCAGACCGCGCGACTCGATCTGCTTGCGGAGGTAGCTGGTGAGGTAGATGTGGTGCTGGATCAGGCCGCGGTAGAGGTCGACGATGTAGAGCGCTCCGTCCGGTGCGTTGTGCAGGTTGACCGGACGGAAACGTTCATCGGTCGAGGTGAGGAACTCGGAACCGGGATAGGCGTTGGTGGCGGTGAGAAGGCCGTCGTGGTTCGTGATGCGCTCGCGGCGGACCATGTTGCCGGTCGGTTCGCAGAGGAACACATCGCCGGCGGACTCCGCACCGAACTGGTCGCCACGATAGACGACCGGGCCGCAGGCGCCGGTGTAGGTCGCGAGCTTGCCATCGGACGTGAGCTGGCCGGGCTGGTAGCCGCGGTTGACGCCGGGGTTCACGCGCGCGGTCCAGACCCTCAGGTCCTTCTCGATCTGCACGTTCGCGCCGAAGCCCGGTCGGAGGTCCGGGTTGCGTGCGAGGTACCGGCTCTCGACCAGGTCAGCGCGGAGCGGGTCGGAGTTGGAGTTGTGGAAGAGCCGGCCCTGGTCGTCCTGGGAGAGCCCCCATTGTCCGCGGGAGAGGGTGGGTTCCTTGGCCCAGTTGGTGACGGATCCGCCGAGCCAGCGGTAGCGCCATGCGTGGTTGGCCGAGTAGACCCAGTTGTCGAGCGCCCAGGTCGGGCTGTTGCTGGCGTGCTCGGGGTTGGCCTTGCGGCCGAGCCGAGGGTCGTCCTGGGCCGCGTAGTCGTCGGCGATCATCACCTTCTCATCGGCCTTGCCGTCGCCGTCGGTGTCGCGCGCGAACCAGAGCCGCGGCGGTTCGGCGACGACGACACCGTCTTGGAAGAGCATGAGCGAGCGGGGCATCACGAGGCCGCCGAGGAAGACCGTCCGCTTGTCCATGCGGCCGTCGCCGTCGGTGTCCTCGAGCACCACGATGTTGCCGCTCGGCTCCTGCTCGCCGTGCCCGTCCGGCGTGGGCATGTATCCGGTCATCTCGACGACCCAGAGGCGGCCCCGCGCATCGGCCTGGATGGCGACGGGCGAATGGACCAGCGGCTCGGCGGCGACGAGCTCGACCCGGAATCCCGGCGCGATGGCGAAGGTCTTGGCCTCCTGCTCCGGGGTGAGGACCGGGGCCGGCGGGATGATGTCCCGGGGCACGAGCTCGCGCTGGATCTCGTTGGTCTTGTCGCCGTTCTGCGCCGCGGCCGTGAAGGCGAGGACGACGGCGGCAAGCAGGAGGTGGATCGGTTTCATGGACATGGCGAGATACGGGCGACCGACGCCGCGAGACACGATGGGCTTCATCGGATCCTTCCATCGGCGGGCGGCGGGCGGGAGTTAGGTACCCGCGTTCGGCGACAGAGCCAAGCCCGGTCGATCCGGCTGGCAGGCCGATGGCGGTGCACGACCTCCGATCTTCAAGAATGGTTTTGACACCTCGCCGGCCGTTCCGGCATCCATTGCCGCGTCCCGGGCGACCGGGGCACTCATCAAGAGTGACGGAGGGAACGGCCCGTTGATGTCACGGCAACCGGTCGGACGGCAGTCCGATGACCAGGTGCCAAATCCGGTCCGGGACCCCAGCGATGGGGCGACGGCAAAGATGAGGAGAGCTGCTCCGCGTTTTCGCCCTCTTCTCATCCGCACGGGAAGCGGGCTTTTTCATGCCCGGGTCCCGTCGCCGCGGCGAGAGCGCGACAGGAAAGCCATGAGCGACAAGCAAGGTTTCATGAAGGCGTTGAAGTGCCGCGAGTGCGGCCGCGAGGTCCCGCTCACCGCCACGCACGTCTGCGAGTTCGACTTCGGTCCGCTCGAGGTGGCCTACGACTACGAGCAGATCAAGGCGTCGTTGACCCGCGAGGTCATCTGCTCCCGTCCGCAGACGATGTGGCGGTACCGCGAGCTGCTGCCGGTCGCGGGCGAGCCGACGGTGGGCCGGCAAGTCGGCTACACGCCGCTCGTGAAAGCGGACCGCTTGGCGAAGGCGCTCGGCATCCGCGAGCTCTGGGTGAAGAACGACGCCGTGAACTACCCGACGTTGTCGTTCAAGGACCGCGTGGTCTCCGTCGCTCTGAGCCGCTCGGTCGAGCTGGGCTTCAAGACCGTCGCCTGCGCTTCGACCGGCAACCTCGCCAATTCCGTCGCCGCCAACGCGGCCGCGGCCGGCCTCGACGCGTACGTCTTCATCCCGTCCGACCTCGAGCTGGGGAAGGTCGTGAACTCGCTCGTCTACGGCGCCAACGTCATCAGCATCAAGGGACATTACGACGAGGTGAACCGGCTGTGCGCCGAGATCGCCGGCAAGTACGGCTGGGCCTTCGTGAACGTGAACATGCGGCCCTACTACGCCGAGGGCAGCAAGAGCATGGGCTTCGAGATCGCCGAGCAGTCGGGCTGGCGGGTGCCCGAGCACACGGTCATCCCGATGGCCTCGGGATCGCTGCTCACCAAGATCCACAAGGCCTACCAGGAGTTCACCAAGCTCGGGCTCGTCCCGGCGTCGAAGTGGAAGGTCCACGGCGCCCAGGCCACGGGCTGCTCGCCCATCAGCGTCGCGCAGAAAGCGGGCCTGGATTTCTTCAAGCCGGTCAAACCGAACACCATCGCCAAGTCGCTCGCCATCGGCACGCCGGCGGACGGCTTCTACGCGCTCAAGGTGATGAAGGAGACCGGCGGCCACAGCGACGACGTGAGCGACGACGAGATCCGCGACGGCATCCGCCTGCTGGCGGAGACCGAGGGCATCTTCGCCGAGACCGCCGGCGGCGTGACGGTCGGCGTCGC
Organism: Verrucomicrobiota bacterium; assembly: GCA_038226425.1. Classification (GTDB taxonomy): domain Bacteria; phylum Verrucomicrobiota; class Verrucomicrobiia; order Limisphaerales; family UBA9464; genus CAIVQB01. The sequence continues at coordinate 38,264 of JBBRQL010000008.1, read as the reverse complement.
CAAGAAGCTCATCGCTTCCGGCAAGATCCCGGCCGATTCCAGCGCGGTGCTCTGCATCACCGGCAACGGCCTGAAGACCCTCGAGGCCATGACCGGCCACGTCGGCAGCACGCGCGAGATCCGGCCCAGCCTTCGCGAGTTCGAGGCCGTGCTCGCGAAGGACAAACCTGAGCTGGTGGCCGGGTGATCGTCGCAAGGAAGCTTCTCCGATGATCTCCATCTCCATCCCGCCGACGCTCCGGCGCTTCTGCGGGGACCAAGCGACCGTGGACGTCTCGCCGGGGACCGTCGCGACCGCGGTCGGCGAACTGCACGACCGCTTCAACGGCATCCGCGACCGGTTGCTCGACCCCAGCGGGAGCATCCGCGGCAGCGTGCTCATCTTCGTCAACCAAGAGGACATCCGCTTCCTCCAGGGCCAGGAGACCCCGCTCAAGGAAGGCGACGAGGTCAGCATCATCCCGGCCTTCGCCGGCGGCTGAAGATTTCACGCCTTGCCCGGGCCGCATCCATCTCCGACACTCCTCCCACCGAAACCGATATGTCTGTCAAAGTCCGCATCCCCACACCTCTCCGGAAACTCACCAACGAGCAGGAGCTCGTCGAGGTCGCGCCCGGCACCGTCGCCGCGGCCATCAAAGAGTTGCAGGAGAAATTCCCCGGGATCCAGGAGCGCTTGGTGGACGACGCCGGGCAGGTGCGCCGCTTCGTCAACGTCTACGTGAACGAGGAGGACATCCGCTTCCTCCAGAACAACGACACCGTCCTCAAGGATGGTGACGAGGTCAGCATCATCCCCGCGATCGCCGGGGGTTGAACCGTTCCGGCTCCGATCCCGACCCTCGCTCTTCCCGCCATGGCCGCCTCCAAGAAAACCAAGCCCGTCGCCAAGAAATCCGCATCCCAATCCTCGCGGATGTGGCTGATGTACCCGCCGAAGCTGATCAAGCATCCGGTGATCTGGGAGCTGGGCCACAAGTTCGCGGTCACCACCAATGTGCGGCAGGCGAGCGTCACCGACGAGATCGGCATCGTCTGCCTGGAGCTCGAAGGGCCTGCTTCCGAGCTGGCCGCCAGCGTCAAGTGGCTCAAGAAACTCGGCGTGAACGTCGAGCCCGTGGAGCTCAGCGCGATGGAGTCCTGACCGCGTTCCCCGGTCCTCCTCACGGGTCTGCTGTCCCTCCGATCCCCTCGGACGTTGATGGTTGTCAACGTGTTCCCGCGTGCATCCGTGCCCAAGACTCTGTCTTGACCCGCTGGTGCGACGGTCTTATCACGCTTCGCAGGCAGAGACCCTAGGAAGACAACCCTTCAACCCCCAGACCCTTATCCACTATGACGAAGCGCGACTTGGTCGTCCGCATCGCGGCCGAGACCGGACTTACCCAAGAGCAGATCTTGGATGTCGTCCAAAAGACGTTGGACTACATCTCCGGCTCGGTGGCCGAGGGTGAGACGGTCGAGCTCCGCAATTTCGGAGTGTTCGAGGTGAAGATCCGCAAGGCCCGCATCGGCCGGAACCCGAACTCGCCCGAGGACGACGTGCCCATCCCGCCGCGTGCCGTGGTGAAATTCAAACCCGGCAAGGAGATGCGGGAATCGGTGCTGAAGCTCACACCCAAACGCTGAGCGGACGGGAGGCCGAAGTGCGGCCCCGTCCTGTGCACATCGACAGCGTCGGCGCGGACCCGGTCCTCGCTCTATCGTCGGCAACGGGCACGTGACGTCTGCGCGGTCCGCGTTTGCCGGAGGATCCCGAGGAAGGTCAACGCTTCCGCTGGGCGCGCTTCTTGGCCTCCAGCAACCGGCTTGCGGTGCCGGCTTGTTCCTCTGGAGGTTGCTCGGCGACGACCGTGGTCGCGCCGTTGTCCTTTCCTTGGACAGCAGGCGAGGTGTCCGCCGGAAGCGGAGCCGACTTCGGGTTGAACAGGTCCGGTGACGGGAAGGTCCCCGCGGTGCTCGCGGTGCCGGCGGCGGTCCGCGTCCCGCGGACTTGTCCGCGGCGCGCGAGCAGTGAATCCAGCGATTCCTGCGCGGCCGTTGCGCGGCGGCGGTCCCCGAGCCCGAGTCTCACGCGGACCTTCTGCCACCAACGGCTCCATTCCTCCCGATCGATGTCCACGCGGCGGATGCCGACATCCAGAACGAAGAGCACCACCAGCAGCCGCAGCATGGCCTCCCAGAGGTCGCGCGGTTGGAAGGTCTTGAGGCGGCCGAGCAGGAAGGGGTTGTCCACCGCCATGTCGAGCAGCTTGCCGCCGCCGGCCTCGGCCAGGCGGCGCAGCAGGTTGAGGTTCGGCTCGGCGGCGTTGAACTCCGGCGAATAGTTCACGCTGGCACCGAGGACCTGCGATCCGACGAGCTTGCCGCCGCGGGTCTCCGTGAGGTTCAACAGGTAGGCGCCGACCTCTTTCGTCGGGAACTTCGTCTCGTAGCGACCTGGCCCCGTCTGCACCAGCGCGACGTCCACGCGCGCGCCCTTCGGGCTGACCACCGTCGTCCGGAGGTCGAGGAAGTTGCGGTAGTTCCCTTGTGCGTCGAGCGCTTCCACCGAGATGACGCCCTGGCCGTCCTCGACGGAGACCTCGGTGTTGAAATCCGCGGTGTCCACGCGGCGCAGGGCCCAGTTCGCCGTCTGCGACCAGAACTGCTGGAACTGGCCCCAGGCCATCCAGTCCTGCGCCCACTTGGGCCGCGCGTCGCTGGTGAAGGCCACCGCGCGCCCGAGGCCGAACTGCCAGTGCGCGAGGACCGGGTCGCCCTTGTCGCTCACCAGCGGCACCTCCGCGCGCGGCTTGCTGGTAGTGGCGACGTAGCCGCGTAGGACCGGATAGGAACCGCCGCCGATGCCCCGGACCAGTTCGGTCGCCGCCGCGAGCTGCGGCTTGAAGGGGTCCTCGATGATGGCCGACTTGAGGATGACCGCGGCTTCCTTGATGAAGATCTGCGGCAGTTGCGCGGCGGACTTCACGTCGTAGAAGCGGCCGTTCCCCAGTTCCGCCATCTTGATCATCGTCGTCGGCTGGACGTGGCCGCCGATCATGACCGTGCTGACGGTGATCTTGTGCCCGACGAGGTCCTTCATCAGCGTGTCGCTGGGCGCTCCCGGGTCGCCGTCGCTGAAGACGATCAGGTGCTTGATGTTGGCTGTCGATTTCTGGAGCGCCTCGTCCGCCAGCGTCATCAGGCCTTGGAAGCTCGGCAGGTCTCCCTGGTTCATCCCGGCGATGGCGGAAGCGAGCTTCTTCTTGTCGCGGACCGGCTGGAGGTCGAACAGGGCCTTGTCCACGCCGTCCCAAAGCCACACGCCCATCTCGTCCTGCGGCCCGAGCGCGTCGAGCGCGGCGATGCCGATATCGCGGGCGACCTGGTTGCCGTTCGCGAACTCCATGCCGTGCATCACCAGGCCGAGCGCGCCTTTGGGCAGGACCTTCTTAGAACTCAGCTCCATGTCGAGCGGCAGCGTCTCCTCGAGCGGCGTGTGCCGGTAGCCGCCCGCGGCGAAGGCCTGGTCGCCGCCGATCACGACGAGGCCGATGCCGAAGTCCCGCACCGCGCTCTGCAACAGCTGCATCAGGTCGCGGCCGAGGTCGCCCGCCGCGATGTTGCTCAGCACGATCTCGTCGTAGCTCTGCATCTCGGCGAGGGTCGCAGGGACCTTGTCCGGCCCGACCAAGGACACGTCGAGTTTTCCGCTGCTCAGCGCGGCCGCGAGCGTGCGGTCCTGCGCCGGATCGGAGGACACGATGAGCACGCGCGGGTCGCCGCGCACCGACACGAAGCTGCTCGCCTTGTTGTTCTGCGGGACGGTGTCGCCCTCGACCTCGACCTGCACGCTGTAGCCGTAGAAGCCTGCGTCCTTGAGCGTCTGCGGGAAGGTGAACAGGTTCTTGCCGGCCTCGAGCTGGACCTTCTGTTCGCCGAGCAGCTGGTCGTTGCGGAAGAGCCGGACCTTCGCCGGTTGCGCCTTGTCCGAGTTGGCGAAGATCTTCGCGTCGAACGTCTGGCCCTTCTTGATGTTCGCGGGCAGGCCCAACTTCTGCACCGACACGTCGCCGGTGCGCTCGACGCCCAGCGGCACCACGTCCATCGACACACCGAGAGGCTTGGCAGCGAGCAGAGCGGCGATCGAGTCTCCGATGTTCTCGTTGCCGTCGGAGAAGAGCACGAGACGCTTCTGGCCGGCCTCGGGGAACGCCGCGGTCCCCAGCCGGATCGCGCCCGCGATGTCGGTCCGCTCGCCGCCGACGACCGCCTGGATCTTCTCCGCCTCGGCGACCTTCGTCACCGTGGTCTCGAGCGCGGCGTCCGTGCCGAACACGAGGAAGCCCGCGTTGTCCTGCGATTTCTTCGCCTTCGCCCACTTGTTGGCGGAATCCCGTGCCTGCTCCTGTTGCGGCGACGGTATGGAATCCGACCGGTCGAGCAGGAAGAAGGTGTTCATGCCTTCCATCGGCTTTTTCCACTGCGCACCGGCGATGCCGAGCACGAGCAGGGACAGGACGACCATCCGGATCACCGTCGAGGACCAGCGACGCCACGGGGTGAGCGAAACGTCCGACCGCCAAGCCAGCCAAAGCGTCCACGCCGTCGCAGGGAGCAACAGCGTGAGCAGGATCGGATGGGTGAATTGGAGGTTCATCGGCGTTCGTAGCAGCCGACGTGAGGAGGCTCCAACTTCTCCTCAATGGCGCTCGGAATCTTCACGAGCCGCCCTCCGTCTCCGTGGCCACCGACGTGAGGAGGCTCTGCCCCCCGTTCCGCAGTCCCCGATACACCCGCCAGAACTGCGGCCAAAAACCGGCCTCAAGCGGATGCAACTTAGGATAGCCGGGCACCACGCACCCGGAGAACGGCCAACCGTCCGGTTTCGTGGCCAAACCATCTTTCACCGGGTTCATGAGGACATAGCCGCAAGCGGTGGCGAACTGGCTTGAGGTGCGTTCCTCCTCCCGCAGCACATGGTCATGAGGCTGGTGCTGAAACTTCAGCCCGCCGAGTTCTGGCTCCAGGTATGTGCGGAGAAAAGCCATGCCATTCTTTTGGTCCGTCTCTGCTCGGACGCCCATCCACACCAGATGGATGTGGTCCGGCAACAGGCAATAGGCAGGGCAGAGCAACCCTTCGCGTGCGGCTGAGTGCAGCATCAGCTCACGAAACCGGGCGTGGAAAGGTCCAGCCAGCCAGCCTGTCGCCCGCTTCGCCACGGACATGGTCCAGTGGACCGCGGCGAAAGCCTGATATTTTTCCCGCGCCAGCCGGGGGAGGAAGAAACTGCGGTTCAACTTTGCCTCCGGGTGCTCCCATCGTTGTTCCAGTGGAAGCTTCATGGGCGCGTTCTCGCCTGCGCCGTAGCCGACGTAAGGAGGCTCTGATCGATTTCAGTCTTTGCGTCAGCGGTCACGGTAGACGGGGAAATATGGAGCCTCCTCACGTCGGCTGCTACGGGGCTACGGCGGACCAACTTCTGCACCCGGTGGTTCTGGGAATCGGCGACGTAGAGGTTGCCCTTCGAATCGAGCGCGACGGCCCATGGGTTCGCGAACCGGCCCGGTGCCGCCCCCGGACCGCCGATGGTCTCGACGAGCCGGTCCTGCGCGTCGAAAAGGCTCACCCGGCTGTTGCCGAATTCGCACACGAACTGGAGTCCTTGGGCATCCACGCGGATATCGTACGGGTAGCTGAGAGCACCGGCAGTTGACCCCGCCCGGCCGTGCGTCCGCAAGAACTTGCCGTCCGCATCGAAGACCTGGATCCGGTGGTTGCACGAATCGGCGACGAAGACCTCGTCCCGCGGACCGATGCCCAGTCCCTCCGCCCGGTTGAACTCGCCTGTCGCCAATCCCGGCGCGCCCCACCCACCGGTCATGCGGCAGCCGACATAAGCGGGCCCCAGCTTCCCCTCGCTGCCGAACCAACGGAACGGCACGGGCAGGCCGGTGAGCGGGCCGGCCGGCAGGCCAGATGGACGGGGACTCCTCACGTCGGCCGCCACCGGGACGAAGGCGAACCGTTGCACGCGGTCCACGACCGTGTACTCGCTCACGTAGAAATCGCCACGCGAGCTCACCGTGATCCCGCGTGGCAGGATGAATTGGCCCGCGTTCGTGCCCTTCACGCCCCAACGGGCCGCCAGCTTGCCTTCCGGCGTGAAATGGTTCACCCGCATGTAGTGCGGCTCGACGACGATGATGTTGCCGTCCGGGTCGAGGCCCATGCCTTTCGGTTTGCCGAGGTCGGTCTGCGGCATCTGCCACTGGAGCAACCAACGTCCGTCCGGGCTGAACTTCTGGATCCGCCCCGTGATGTCGGCGACGTAGAGGTTGTCGTCCCGGTCGCAGACGAGCGAGCGCGGCTTGTTGAAATGCCCCGGCGCCACGCCGCGCGAGCCGATGACCTGCACCGACGAGAAGAGCTTGGAGTCGAGCGGCGTGGTGTCCGATGGGACGCCCGGTGAACAACCGCAGAAAGCTCCGCCCGCGAAAACCATGGCCCCGAGAGCCAGCCAAGTTCCCAGCCTCGTTGAACGTCGGACGTCGTACGTCGTACGTCGTACGCTGACTTTCCGCCAAACACACCACGCCGCCAACGGCGCGATCGCCAACCCGAGCATGACCACGCACAGGGCGTTCACCTGCGCAGCGTGGCCATAGTGGAGCAGGTTGAAGATCCGCAGCGCGAGCGTCTCGCCGCCCGGCGGCTGGATGAGCACGACCGTCTCCACGTCCCACAGGCAGAGCAGGTACACGGCGTACCACGCGGCCGCGACACCGTCGCGCATCTGCGGCCATCGCACGTCCCGGAACACGCGCCAACGTCCTGCCCCGGCCGACCGCGCGGCGTCCGCGAGCTCCGTGTCGACCGAAGCCGAAGCCTGCGCGACCAATGCCCGAGCGGGTGCGAGATATCGCACCGCCAACGCCGTCAACACGATGCCGGTCGAGTGGTAGAGGCCGTCCAGCACAGGCCGGTTGAAGGCCCAGATCAGCGCGACCCCGAGCACGACGCCTGGAAGCAGGAAGATGATCCAACCTGCGCACGGGACCGCCAGACCCAGCCAGCGCACGATCCGAGGAGCGACGCGACCACGGCCGTCGGACGTCCGGTCCGTCGATATCAGGGACAACGCCGCCAGCAACGTCGCCGTGCCGGCAGCGGCGACCACCGAGTTGGCGATCGCGTTGCCGCCGGCATCGATCGCTCCCGGAAGCTCGGTCCAGGTGCGCTTCGCGAACGAGATCTTCGCCAGCGGGAAACCGATGCTCAACGTGTTCCAGAGCACCGTGACCACCGCTGCGACCGGCTGCCAACCGCAGAGCTGCCGGGCCAGCAGGTCGGCATCGACGACGGGACGGCGGCGCGGCCACATCACGTCACGGCCGCGCATCAGCACGAGCAGGGCGAGCGGCAGAAGCAGCAGCGGCCACGCGGCCCGTAGCGCGCCCGCGGTATCGAACTGCGTGTTGAACCGGATCCAGAACTCCTCCGTGAAGACGCGCACCTGGAACAGCGTGGGAACCGTGAAGTTCGCGAGCGCGAGCGCGAGCGTCACGACGCCGGCGATGCCCAGCTCGTAGCGCGCCGCCGGCAACAGCAGCCGGCCGACGAGCCGTCCGCCGCGCATCATCGGCTCGGCCTCGAGGTGCTCGTTCCGGAGCTTCGACCACGCGCCGAGCACGAGGAAGGTCGTGATCGGCCAGAGCAAGGTCGCAAGCACCAAGGCCGTCAGCGGCAACGAACGCAGCGCGACCGTTTCCGGCGCTCCCGTCGCGCGCCACCCGGCCATCAGGTCGAGCCACGCGTTGGCAGCGAGGAACGGCGGCATCGCGAGGCTCGCCGCGGCGCAGGCCAGGACCGCGCCGCGCCAGCGCGCGCTCGCCACCGCGGCCATCGCGACCGCGAAGCCTGCGAGGAGCGCCAGCACCGTCGCGCCGGTCCCGACACCGAGAGAGTTGACGAGCAGCGTCCAGCTCATCGGCGGAAGACCTCCCCGAGTTGTGCCGTGCCCCGGTCAAGCCCGCGCAGCAACACCGGCCAATCAGGTCGGAGCGTCGCTTCGTCCGGCGCTCCGTCCTCGAGCGCCGCGACGGCGACCAGCTTCGCTCGCACCTCCGGCGATGCCAGGTGGTCGGACAACTTCTGCGCCGCCGCCGGATGCGGGGCGCCGCGGACGATCCCGACGGTGTTCGGGATGGCCAGCATCTCCGGCGACAGCGGCAGCGCGGCCACGGCCAAGCCCTCGCGCCGGCCGGCCTCGATGTCGTCCGAATCGGTGAGCCCGACCCACGCCTCGCCGCGCGCCACGCGCCGGACGACCTGCGAGTTGCCTTCTTCGAGGAAAGGCTGGTTGGCCGCCAGCGCCCGGCACCAAGCCACCCAGTTGCTCTCACCCCAGTGCTGGCGGAGCGCGAGCAGATGCGTGGCGGTCGTGCCGAACAGCGGGAACGCGAGCGAGACCTTGCCGCGCCAGCGGGCGTTGGTCAGCTCGGTGAGCGAAGCCGGAGCGGGGGGCGATGACGCGGTGCCTGTCCGGGCGGCGGTCGTCTCGTCCGACGACCGGTCCTCGGACGGAGCATCGTTCCTTGGGTCGGTGCCCACCACGAGACGACGGGTGCGCCGGCCGAACGCCACCCAGCCGTCCGTCTCGCGAAAGATCCCGGCGGCGGCGAGCTGGCGGGTCCGGAACTCCTCGTTGCCCCAGAAGACATCGCAGGCCGGGCGGCCGCGTTCAGCGAGCAACCGGTTCACCAAGCCGACGGTCTTCACCGCCTCGCTGTCGAAGACCGCCTTCACCCGGATGCCGGTCCGCTGGGTGAACTCGGCGAGACTGGGTTCCGCGAAGACCTGGTCCTGCGCGCAATAGAGGATGACCTCGGAAGAAGACGACCGGCCGCCGGGCCGATACAGGAGCAGCGACGTCGCAACGGCGATGGCGGCGACCACGACCGCCACGGATGCGGAGGATCTCCACCGGTTCCGCTCATCGTTGCCGGAAGCCTGTCTGTTCGCGGGCATCAACGTGATCTTTGTGTTGCGAGAGAGATCCGGCCGGGCAGCGGATCGATGTCCGCTGCCTGGCCGTCAGCAAGGCAGGTGCAGCAGTGGAAAGTGGCCGTCACCTGATGCTCAAGCGTGCGGATGTCGCATCGTTGATTGACGGCGGAAAGCGAGCTGGTCGCTCCCGGAGCGGATGCCAGCTGCCCATCGCGTGCCCTGGGTCGCCACCTCCGGATCGGCCGATACGGCAGGCTTCGTGGACTTCATTGAAAGAACGTGTCAGCGGTGTTGACGGGCGTCAACGAACCCGTTGGAAGCGGGGCGCGATCAGAAGTGACGGTCACTGCAACCGGCGCAGAGACGCACCTGCTCGGTAGAGAGAACCGACCGGAGGGAGAATCTGGAAAACAGGAAAGCAGGAAAAACGGGGCTTTGTCGGCTCCGTTCCTGTTTTCCTGCTTTCCAGATTGATCTCTTCCCGGCCCCTCACATGCGGACCGCCACTTCTGATCGCACCCGTTGGAACCGGGTCATCGGACGTGAGTCTGCCCTGGTTTCGGGGACCGGTTTGGAAAGACGCGACGGACCGGACTGCGTGGGGTCCGAGATGAACCGGAGAGCATCGTCCCGACTGGGTGCAGGCACGCGATCACACCATCCTGCAGTTGAACGCCGAACTTCCGGTGACGGCGTAGGGCCGACACATCCAAGGCCGGAGGTCTTGGCGAGGAAGGGGTGATCGAAGCCCGAGTGGAGGTGTCATCGGAGGATGCCGAGTTCGAGGGATGTGTCTTGTCTAGGAGTTCGAGGTCGATCCGGCGGTTCAGGCCGACGTTGCGCGTCCTCGGCTCTTGCCTACCGTCGTTCTTCATGCCGGAACTGCCCGAAGTCGAAGTGCTCGTCCGCCATCTGGATCCGTTGCTCCGCGGGAAGCGGGTCCGCGGCGTCGCGGTCGGACGCGCGAAGATCGTGCGGCCGGAGACGTCCGCGACCTTGGCCGACCGCCTCGTCGGAGCGACGTTCGGCGCGACGGCGCGGCGGGCGAAGTACCTCCTCTTCGGGCTGCGCCACGGGAAGCGCGCGGAACCTTTCTCCTTGGTCGGGCATCTCGGCATGACCGGCCGGATGTACCTCCAACCCTCCGCCGCTCCGTTGCCGAAGCACACGGCGGTGTCGCTCGACCTCGGCGAGCAGCGCTTCGTGTTCCAGGACACCCGGTGTTTCGGCCGCTTCAACCTGGACCTGGCGCCGCTCGCGGAGCTCGGTCCGGAACCCCTGTCGGACGACTTCACCGTCGAGGCCTTCGCCTTGGCGCTCGGGCGCTCGTCACAGGCGGTGAAGGTGAAGCTGCTGGACCAGTCGCTCGTCGCCGGCATCGGCAACATCTACGCGAGCGAGGCGCTGTTCCGCGCCGGGATCTCGCCGCTGCGCGGTGCGCGGTCGCTGGGACGCGAGGAGGTCGGCCGCCTGCGCGACCGCATCCGGGAAGTCCTCGCGGATGCCATCCGACTCGGCAGCTCGGTGCCGCTGGATTGGAGCGGGGAAGGGAAGGGCGACGCGCTGTTCTACTACGGCGCGGTGGAGGCGGGATCGGCGCCGCGGTCGGCGGAGGAGCGGTTCGCGGTCTACGGACGCGACGGCGAGCCGTGCGTCCGGTGCGCCGCTATGGTGGTGCGTAGCGTGCAGGCGGCGCGGAGCACCTTCCATTGTCCGCGATGCCAGCCGGCCTGAGGCCGGGTCCGGCGGCGGGGATCAGTCGACCACTTCTTCGGTGACCACCTCGCCTTTGCGCTTGGCGCGGCTCCGGCCGATCTCCGGCAGCAGCAGCAGCGTGGACACGACGATCATGCCGGCGCTGGCCCAGCCGAGCGACGCGAGCGGGTAACGTTGCACGAGCTGGAAGGCGACGACGGGCGCCGCGACGGCGCGGACGCCGGTGAGGAACGTGTGCACGCCCATGTAGTCTGCGACGCGCCCGGGCGGAGCGAACTTCGTCACCCAAAGGCCCCACGCGACGTCGCCGCCAGCGTTCGAGATACCGTAGATGATGGCGCCGACGACCAGGCCGGTCGTGGTGTCGCTGGTGAAGAAGGCGAGGATTCCTAGCGCGAAGCCGATGTTCAGCGTGGTGCGCAGCGCGAAGAAATCCATGCGATCGAAGAGCCAGCCCCAGACCGGGTTTATCACCAGGCGCGCGAGGTTCGGGACTACGCCGGTGAGGAAGGCGATCTCAGCGGCGGACCGCGCAAGCCCGTGGCGAGGATTGCCCAGGAACTCGACGCGCATCGGCAGCATCATGAGGTTCGCGAAGCCCATGAACATCCACACGATGAGCGTCTGGCGGAACACGCGGTCCTCGCGCACGAAGCGCATGGCGTGCAGCGGATGCGCCGCACCGTCGTCGTGCATCGGACGGCTGGGGATGCGACGAGCGCACCAGGACGCCACGGCGAAGGCCGCGCCGAAGGTGAGGAGCATCGCCGGGAACGCGTCGGGCCGCCAGTCGAGGAAACGTCCGCCGGCCCACGCGGAGAGCATCGCGCCGGCGATGCGGAGGGTGAAGGCGCGCGCGTAGAGCTTGCCGCGCATGTCGGCGGGGTAGTTGACGTGGTAGGTCTCCGTCATCAACGGGATCACCGCGGAACTGAGCGTCATCGCCACCACGCACAAGGGCACGTAGATCCAGAGCACCGGTGCCGCCGCCATCAGGACGAAGCACGCGGCGCCGATCGCGAAGAGTCGCGAGACGCCGAGCGTCGCCGGCCAGCGGAGCCGCTGCACGAGCGTGACCGCGACGGGCGACAGCAGCAGACCGACGCTCCCCGCGGCGGCGATGAAGGACTTCGGGAGCGGGCCCGCGTGGAAGTGCTTCACCGCGATGAGCAGCAGGAAGGTGTTCGCGGCCGATTCCAGGATCCCGGCGCAGAACATCCGTCCCGCGTCGAAGCGGAACGTGGTGCGGGCGCGGTCGGCGGGCGACATCCGCGCGAGGATGCGGCCGGCGCGCCCCGGGTGTCCAACCGTCTGCGCTTCGTCTGCCTTCCGGTCGCCTGGATCGGGACCTTGGCATCCTCGTCGGAGAAGACCTGGAAAGCATTGCCGCCGCCTCCCGCCTCCCGCCGCCGGCGCTCGATCCGTCCCGGTCGGCCGGCAAAACCCGCTTGCCCGGCCTCGGTGGGTCCGCCGTAATAGGACTCGTCCAAAGCAATCCGCATCCAGCCACCGCATCTTATGGGCCGCATCTACAACAACATCGTCGAGACCGTGGGTCGCACCCCCTTGGTCAAACTCAACCGCGTCACCGCCGGCCTGGAAGCCACGGTGTTGCTCAAGTGCGAGTTCTTCAACCCGCTCGGCAGCGTGAAGGACCGCATCGGCATGGCGATGATCGAGGACGCCGAGCGCCGCGGCGTGCTCAAACCGGGCACGACCATCATCGAGCCGACGTCGGGCAACACGGGCATCGCGCTCGCGTTCGTCGCGGCCGCCAAGGGCTATAAGATCATCCTCACGATGCCGGAGACGATGTCGCTCGAGCGCCGCACGTTGCTCGCGCTGCTCGGCGCGAAGCTCGTGCTCACGCCCGGCACCGAAGGCATGAAGGGCGCCATCGCCCGCGCCGAACAGCTCGCCAAGGAGACGCCCGGTTCCTGGATCCCGCAGCAGTTCGAGAACCCGGCGAACCCGGCGGTCCACTCGGCCACGACCGGGCCCGAGATCTGGGAAGATACCGACGGTGCGGTCGACATCTTCGTGGCCGCGGTCGGCACCGGCGGCACCATCACGGGCGTCTACGAGTTCATCCATCCGAAGAAGGCCAGCTTCCAGGCCATCGCCGTCGAGCCGAAGGATTCACCGGTGATCACCCAGACCTTGAAGGGCGAGCCCGTGAAGCCCGGCCCGCACAAGATCCAGGGCACAGGCGCAGGCTTCGTGCCGAAGAACCTTCACCTCAAGGACGCCGCGGGGAACCCGCAGATCGTCGAGGCCGTCCAGGTCGCGAACGACGACGCCTTCGCGATGGCCCGCCGCCTTGCAAAGGAGGAGGGCCTGCTCGTGGGCATCTCCACCGGCGCGAATGTCGTCGCCGCGATCGAGGTCGCCAAACGCCCCGAGAACAAGGGCAAGACCATCGTCACCGTCGCCTGCTCGACCGGTGAACGGTATCTCTCGACCGCGCTCGCGGCCGAAGCCCGTGCCGAGGTCGGTGGCTGAAGGCCGTCCAGCCGATAGAAGGGTAAGCGGATGGTGGATGGAGCCGTCGCAACGGACCGCGTTCCTGTCTGCTGTCCGCTCGCCCGTCCGTCCGCTCTTTCCTTCCTTGGCACTTTGACGTCGCCCCCTACATTGCTCCCGACATGACTTCCGTCCAGACCGTCACGCTCAGCCGCGACACCGAAGCGGTGCAGATCCCCGCAGGCCACGTGGTCACGCTCCCCGCCGGCTCCGACGTGGACATCACGCAGACCCTCGGCGGGACCTACACCGTCCATGCGAACGGCGGCTTGTACCGCATCGGCTCCAAGGACGCGGACGCGCTCGGGCTCAAGCCCGACGAACAGGTCGGTCGTGCGTTCGCTGCGGACGAGCTGGTGAACGAGCAGATGGTCTGGGAGACGCTCCGGTCCTGCTATGATCCCGAGATCCCGGTCAACATCGTGGACCTGGGGCTGGTCTACGACATGGGTATCGAGCCGCTCCCCACCGGTCACAAGAAGGTGTTCGTCAAGATGACCTTGACCGCGCCCGGTTGCGGCATGGGCGCCACCATCGCCGGCGACGCCCAGCAGAAGATCCTCATGCTGCCCGGCGTCGAGGACGCCGGCGTCGAGATCGTCTGGGACCCGCCTTGGCACCAGAGCATGATCACCGCCGAAGGCCGCAAGCTGCTCGGGATCGAATGATCCGCGACGGTGGACCGATATGAAGAACGATCCGGGCCTTCGCGCCCGGATTTTTCATGTCCGGCACAAACAAAGGGTTGCGGTGGGCAAGATCAGCCGTTATTAGAAGCACGTCCGAGGTCTGCCAGGCCGTGAGAAGTCTCTCCCGGCACTGCTTCCCCAAGTTCGAACTTCCCGCGGCTTTCTTGTGTTCGCCGCCTTTCCTGGGTCCAGATCCTTCCGGACGACACAAAGCGCAAAGTATGACTGAAAGTAATCCGCAGGCAGCCCAGACCCGTCCTCCTTCCGGCGATTGGTCACCCGGGAACGACGGTCCGTCCAATTCTCCTAGCCAATCCGGCCCGGACCAAGGTGGGAATGGTGGCAACGGAGGCAACCCAGGGGGGAACCCTGGCGGCAACGACAACGGCGGAGGCAATCCGCAGAATTTCAACCAACATCGCCAACAAGGCGGTGGCGGCGGCGGCGGATTCCAACAACGGGGTGGCGGCGGTCGCCACAACCAGCAGCGTCGCCAAGGCGGCGGCCGGCACCAGCAGCACAACCAGCAACGCGGTGGTGGCGGCGGTGGGGGTGGCGGAAATGGTGGCGGAAATGGCGCGAACGGCGGGAACGGCGGGAACGGCGGCAACAACCAGCAGCAGCGGCCTCTGCCGCCGCAAGGACCGCAGCTCGACGCCGACGGCAAGCCCGTCCTGCAGGAAGGGTATCTGGAGATCTCCGAGAAGGGTTTCGGCTTCCTGCGCTCGGCCAAGGGCCATTATGCGCCGAAGCCGGTCGACGTCTTCCTCACGCCCGATTCCATCAAGCGTCTCGGCCTCCGCGAAGGCTGCCTGATCGAGTGTACGGTCAACCCGCCGCACAAAGGCAACAGCCCGCAGCTCCGCGAGGTGCTGAAGGTGAACGGCAAGTCGTACCAGGAGTACCTCCACTCTCCCCGCTTCGAGCTGCTGACCACGATCGACCCGATCGAGAAGTTCCGCCTCGAGACGACGCCCGACCTCATCGAGGCGCGCATCATCGACCTCGTCACGCCCATCGGCAAAGGCACCCGCGGCCTCATCGTCGCGCCGCCCCGCACGGGCAAGACCACGATCCTCAAGCAGATCTGCAACGCCATCACCACGAACCATCCCGAGGTCATCGTGATCGTGCTGCTCATCGACGAGCGCCCCGAGGAGGTCACCGATTTCCAGCGCAGCGTGAAGGCCGAGGTCGTCGCCTCCAGCAACGACCAGGACCTCGAGACCCACGTGCGCCTCAGCCGTTTCACCATCGAGCGCTGCCGCCGCATGGTCGAGGCCGGCAAGGATGTCTTCGTGCTGCTCGATTCAATCACCCGCGTCGCCCGCGCCTACAACTCGGTCCACGGCGGCTCCGGCCGGACGATGACCGGCGGCGTGGATGCCCGTGCGCTCGAGATCCCGCGTAAGATG
Organism: Verrucomicrobiota bacterium; assembly: GCA_038226425.1. Taxonomy (GTDB): domain Bacteria; phylum Verrucomicrobiota; class Verrucomicrobiia; order Limisphaerales; family UBA9464; genus CAIVQB01. Next base: position 22,927 of record JBBRQL010000008.1, on the reverse strand, counting down.
TTCGCCTCGGCCCGCAAGATCGAGGAGGGCGGTTCGCTGACCATCCTCGCGACCGCGCTGGTGGACACCGGCAGCCGGATGGACGAGCTGATCTTCCAGGAGTTCAAGGGCACCGGCAACATGGAGCTCATCCTCGACCGCAAGCTCTCCGAGCGCCGCTTGTTCCCGGCCATCGACATCCCGAAATCGGGCACGCGCAAAGAGGAGAAACTCTTCCCGGCGCAGAACATCGATGCCATCCGCAAGCTCCGCCGCATGATGACCGATCTCCAGCCTGTCGAGGCCATGGAGACGCTCATCGCCGCGCTCAAGAAGCACAAGACCAACGACGAGCTGCTGGCCAAGCTGGCCTGATCCGTTCCCGGACCTGCGCCGCTGCGACGCCCGTTCCCGCAAGGGGACGGGCGTCCTGCTTCCGACCGGACCCGGCCGGATGCTTGGCGCGAAGGCCGGGTCTCAGAGAAATTCCCAGCGGTCGAAGGTCGCCGCTTGCCCGACGACGGCACCGTCGTCGCCGACGAGGTTCCAGACGGTCGCCAGCGCGATCCGGAAACGACGGCCGGTCCGCGTCACGCGGATCCCGGAATAGTCGCCGATGAAGCCGTGCCGCGTCACCTGTTCGAGCAGGCGCGCGCGTTCGGTGCGGTCCGGGGCCTCCGCAGTGAAGCGAGAAGGCGTCCGCACGAAGTCGCTCCACGACATCTCCCAAAGACCCAAGGCCGCGTCGTTGCCGTAGTCGAGCACCGGATCCACTTCGGACCCGTGAGAGACGACGACGAACGGCGCCTCCGCCAAGGTGGCCGCGTTCACGCCGTCATCGGACGACAGCGGTAGCAGGTCGCGTCCGGTCCATCGCCGATGGCTTTCGAGCAACCGCCGCGCGTGCCGCCGGAGGGCCGAGGTGTCCCAAGGGGGGATGATCGCCCGAGGGCCGTTCCCGGTCGCGGGAACGGGAAGATCGCTCATGGCTCAATGCGTCTGGCAGCCGTAGCGGGTGAACAGGCCGATGTAGCCCGCCAACCCGGCCAACAGGATCCAGAGCGAACCCTTGTCGACGGCCACCCACATACCGACGCCGAGGATGATGGTCGTGGCCAAGAAGAAGAGGAACGCCAAGAACGGTTTCACGCGCGAGGGGATACCGGTTCCAAAGCTCGAAGACAAGCGGCGTGAACCCCGTGCCGCGGACTCAGCGGGCCGCGTCCAGCATCGCGTCGCGCCTGGCTTTGAACTCGGTCCCGGGTTTCCAGGCCGGCCACGTCTTGCCGTCCGCGACGCGTTCACCGACCTGGTAGAGCAGTTGGAGGTCTTCGACGGCGCCGGAGAGGTCCCAGTCCGGTTTCACGTCGTCGCTGACCTTGTGGTAATCGCGCTCGGTGTATTCGTCGGCCTTGGCTTGGCCATAGCCCGCAGGTTTGTCGCGGTAGTCCATGCCGCCTTTGCCGTAGAGCGCGGGCACGCCGACCTTGGCGAACTCGAAGTGGTCGCTGCGGTAGAAGGTGCCTTTCTCCGGCATCGCTTCGGGTTTCACCGTGCGTCCCTGCGCGGTCGCGATGCCGAGCACGATGTCGTCGAGCGTCGAATTGCCGAGGCCCACGACGGAGAAGTCGCGCGTGCGGCCCCAGGTGTTGAGGCCGTCCATGTTGACGTCGGCGAGCGTGCGCTGCAGCGGATAGAGCGGTCGTGTCGCGTAGAATTTCGCCCCGAGCAGGCCCTGTTCCTCCGCCGTGACGGCGAGGAAGAGCAATGAGCGCTTCGGCCGCGCGGGCGCCTTCGCGAAGACCTCGGCGATCCCGAGCAGCCCGGCGGTGCCGATGGCGTTGTCGGCGGCACCGTTGTAGATCTGGTCGCCGGCGAGCTTCTCGTCGCGGCCGAGATGGTCCCAGTGCGCCGTGTACACGACCCATTCGTCGCGGAGCTTCGGGTCGCTGCCGGTGAGCTTGGCGACGACGTTCTTCGACCGGACCTGGCGGATCGTGTTGGTGACCGCGAAGTCGGCGGTCATGCCCAGAGGCATCGGGCGGAAATCACGGCGCAGCGCCGCCTGCTTGGCAGCGTCGTAGCTGGTGCCGGCGGCAGCGAAAAGCTTCTGCGCTCGCTCGAGGCTGAGCCAGCCGGCGGCCTGCACCTGCGCCTCGGTGTTGCCGGCGAGGTCGAAGCGTTCGCGTCCCCACGAGTTCACCACCACGAACCACGGGTACGCCGCGGGCTTCGTCTCGTGGACGATGAGCGCGGCGGCGGCTCCTTTGGCCGCGGCGATCTCGTACTTGTAGGTCCAGCGCCCGTAGTAGGTCATCGCCTTCCCCTTGAACATCGAGTCGTCGAGCTTGGTCGGGTCCTTCGGGTCCGGAACGGGCGGGTCGTTGATGAAGAACACCACCGTCTTGCCCCGGACGTCCACGTCCTTGAAGTCGTCCCATCCGTGTTCCGGCGCGACGACGCCGTAGCCGACGAAGACCATCTCGCTGGCGGTCACCGCCATGTGGTCCTGTTGCGACGGCGACCACGACACGAAGTCCTGCGGCGAGGTCAGCGTCTCGGCCTCGGCGCCCTTGTGGAAAGTCATCCGCGTCTCGGAGCGCATCCCGACCATCGGCACGTCCTGGAACCACGAGCCGTCCGGATTGCCCGGTTCGAGGCCCATCGACCGGAACTGACCCGCCAACCACGAGGTCGTGCGTTCCTCGCCGCGCGTGCCGGGACCGCGCCCCTCGAACTCATCGGACGCGAGCACCGTCGTCCGCGCGAGCAGATCGCTGGCCCGGATGGCCGCGGATCCTGCTCCGGGCTCTCGATCGGCGGCCAGGGCAGGGGCAGCGCCGGTCCCGACGGCGATGACCCAGTGGAGGAAGCTTCGGCAGACGGCTCCGTTCATGGGCCGAGCGATAGCCCGGAACGGGCCGCGCGGCAACATCCGCGGCCACCGGGGGTGCGATCAGAAGTGGCGGTCAGAAGGACGAGCGTTGTCGCAAGCGGCCCCGTTGCAGAACTGGCCGGACGGCAACCGAAGCCCCCACGACATCCGGCGCCTTTCTCCTCTCCCGGCGGGAGAGGGCAGGGTGAGGGGGAAGGCTGCCCACGGATCGAGAGCCACGGGTTTGCACGTACCATCCACCCTCACCCCGGCCCTCTCCCTCAGGGAGAGGGAGAACCGCAGGACCGCGTTGGAGCTTCCGTGGCCGGCTCGCCGGATGGAACCGTACCGATGCAAGCCAACAGACACGGCAGCCGGGAGACCAGGGCGTTTCGTTCCCTCTCCGGATGCTCCTGACCGCCACTTCTGATCGCACCCGGCCACCGGGGAAGGGCCTCACTTCCCGAGCTTCAGGAAGTTCGCGAGGATCCGGCGCCCGTTCTCCGTGAGGATGCTCTCCGGATGGAACTGAACGCCCCAGATCGGCAGCGTCTTGTGCCGCAGGCCCATCACCTCGTCCTCGGCGGTCCATGCCGTCACCACGAGCTCGGGCGGGATCGTGTCCTTCTTCGCGACGAGCGACTGGTAGCGCGTCGCGTTGAAAGGCGACGGCATGCCTTCGAAGAGGTCCTTGCCGTCGTGGAAGATCGGCGAGGTCTTGCCGTGCATCATCCGGTGGTTGACCACGACGGTCGCGCCGAAGGTGTGGGCGATGCACTGGTGACCGAGGCAGACGCCGAGGATGGGCACGCGGCGCTCTGCGAACGCGCGGATCAGGTCGTTCGAGAGGCCGGCCTCCTTGGGCGAGCACGGCCCGGGGGAGATCAGCACCCGCTCTGGCGCCAGGGCCAGCGCGGCCTCGGTGGTGAGCTGGTCGTTGCGGTGGACCTGCATGTCCACGCCCATCTCGCCCAGATATTGGACGAGGTTGAAGGTGAAGGAATCGTAGTTGTCGATGACCAGCAACATGCGCGCGGAAGCTAGCGGGAGGTCGCCCCGAAGGGAAGCGCGCCGGCGGCTCCCTCCGGCGCCCGGTCGACCGTCGGGACCTTCAGCCCGCGCAGAAGCGCTCGAAGGCGCCGCCCAGCATCTCCGAGACGTCGCGTTGGATCTCGGCGTCCGTGACCGGCCATCCGCTCGCCTCCAGCGCGGCGTACCGCTCCGCGAGGCAGCGCGCGAGGATCTCCCGGGAATGGCTCCACTTGTAGACGAGCTGGTCGAGCACGCGCGCATCGCTGTGCTGAGGCGTGAAGCTCGTGCCGAGCAGCTCGAGGCGCATCGTGGTGATCTCCTCGATGAGCTGGGGCGTGTTGGTGAACCACCAGCATCCGAACGGATGAAGGGTGCGGAACTTCCGCGCCAGCACCACGAGCTCGTGCTGGCTCTCGCGGCTCAGGCAGGTGACCAGGAAGCGGTTCCCTGGATGCGCCGCGCAAAGCGCCTCGAGCGCCGACAGGTCGCTGCGGCCCATGCCGTCGCCGGCCATGCGGAGCGCGGGGTTCACGGCGCGTTTCACCCCCATCATCAGAGCGAACGGCTGGCCGTGGTCGCGGCAGTGCGGCAGCACCGCGTGCTCGATGAGCCACGCGGTCTCCGTGTCCGCCGGATACGCGAAGCCCGGCGGCAGCGAGACCATGCAGTACCGGGCACCGATGCGGCGCGTCCAGTCGGCCAAGAACCGTCGCACCTCGTCGGCGCTGCGCTGGCCGGCCTCGGGCGCGACATCGTAGCCCCACGCGCGCAGCTGCGGGACGGTCTGCTTCCATGCGACGAGCAGCGGATCGATGCGCAATGCGGCGAAGAACCGGGGATCCCGCGCGACGCCGGCGTCCCAGAACGGTCGTTCCTCGTCGTCGAACGGAGAGTTGGTCATGCCGATGCCGCGGACGTTCGCCAAGGCCATCACCCGTTCGACGTGGTCCCCGGGCTTCTGTCCGGCGAACCACTGCCGCAGCGCCTTGAGGTCGCCCTGCTTCGGCGAAAGGCCGAAGGCGTTCAGGACCGTCAAGACGCCGCGGCACGCTTCGGAGACGGGTGAATGGCGGACGAACAAGGCGTCCCAGATGAGGTCGGCCTGCTCCGTCTTGGTGGCGCTCCAGAAGCGTTCCTCCGGGACGTCGGATTGCCGGAACGATTCGCTGACGAGGTAGTGGTAGACCAGCAGGTCGTCGATGCCGCGCGACAGCAGCGACCCGAAGCTCGGGTCGTGGAGATGGGTGTGGATGTCGAGGACCGGCGTGGCGGCGACGATGCGGGCCACACGGTCGGTCGATCCTGTCGGAGACGGCATGGAAGGACCGTACCCAAGCGCGCGGAAAGAAGGCGAGCCCTCGGGCAGCCCGCCCTCTCGCCCCTTCGGCGTCGGGAAGAAATCGCCGCGAGAAAAAGAAAACGCTTGTCTGAGGGACGGGGCTCCATAGATTCCCGCCTCCTTCGACGCAGTGCGCGGTTAGCTCAGTGGTAGAGCATTACCTTGACACGGTAGGGGTCACAGGTTCGAACCCTGTACCGCGCACCATCTTCTCCCGCGGCCTCCGCGTCTGTCTCTCCAACCCCGACCGTCCCTCAGCGCTTCAACGCGCCGAAGACGGACTTCAGCAGATCCGTCGTGCGCGCGACCGGGTTCTGTCGGATGCGTTTCTCCTCGTCGGCGATGGTCTTGAACAGGCCGTCCAACGCCTTGCCGGTCACGTAGCCGTCGACATCCAGCGCTTCCTGTTTGGCGAACGGGCTTGCGAACGACGCTTTGTCGGCGACCAGCTTATAGGCGGCGGTGACGCCGGTCTTGGCGGTCGCCTGTTGGACGATGGGCCGGAACTTCTCGCGCAACGTGGCATCGGTCGTCCGGCGGAAGAACTGTGTCGCCGCATCGTCGGGCCCTTGGAGAAGCTTCTGGGCGTCCTCGACGGTCATCTGGCGCAGCGCTCCGGCGAAGGTCTCGGCCGCCGCCGGCACGGCTTGCTCGGCGGCGTGGTTCATCGAGGCGACGAAATCATCGGCGAGCTTTCCTTGTCCGACCTTGCGCAACAGCGCGTCGGCGACGGTCAACTGCTCGGGCATCGGGATGCGGACGGCGATGTTGGTGAGGAAGCCGCCGTCGCCGCCCAACTGCGCCAGCGCGCGCTCCAGGCCTTTGCCGAGCGCTTCCTTGAGGCCGCGGGTCACGGTGTCGCCGGAAAGATCACCAAGCGCCGATCGCGGTGCGGCAAGCGATGCGGCTGAGACCTTCGCGGGCGGCGCGGACGTCTGCCGGGCGGCACGGATCTCCTGGAGCATGCGGTTGGCCTCGGCGATGGCGCGCTGGGCCTCGGGGAATTCCGTCGCCAGACGCTCGGCCGGGACGTCGACGCCACCGACTTTCACCGTCGCTGTCGGGGTCGCCGGGGCCGCCGGGGCCGGGACTGCGGGCGTGGCAGGTTTGGCGGGAGGAACCGCGGCGGCCTCGGGCGGCCGGATTGGTATGGGTGGCGCCACCGGCGCAGGGGCTGGCGCAAGCGGAGGCACGGAAGCAGCGGGAGGCGCGGCGGTCTCGTCTTTTCCGCAACCGGCGAGCAGTCCTGCCGCGAGCACCCAGAGAAGGAAGGATCGGTTCACCGCGGCACCGTGCGACCCGCGCGGGGTTCGGCAAGCCTAGACTCGGCATGCCGAGCGCCTGACGCCCCCCCAGGCGGACCGACGCCACGCTGATCACGGCGCGGGCGGAATCGCTCCCGGCGACGTCGCGGGCAGCAGCACCATCTCGCCGAGATCGATCGGGACGATCGATGTCTCCGCCGCTTCGGGCACAGAGACCGGCCGCTCAAAGTGGCCCAACGGGATCATCTCCCACGTCTGCCCGCCGGATTTCCGCATGCTAGCGGACAAACTCATCGTGTACTCGCCGGGCGGGACGCCATCCAAAGAAAACGTGCCGTCGGGCTTGAACTCCGCCGTGTAGTTGCGGAACGACTTCTGAGCCTCCTTGGTCTCGGGCAGCTCCGCCCACGCTCGGAACTCTTCGGGCGTGTTCAGTCCTGCCGGCGGTAGGCGATGGGGCGTGTGGAGACCGCCGTTGATCCGGGCGCCCTCCTTCCCGGCCATCACCGCCGCGCCATCCGCATGCCCGGTGATCGTGGCGCCCGAGCCTCCCAAGGTGACGACCGTCGTCTCGCCGGCTTTGACCTCGACCGGGATGACCTGGGAATATGCAAAAGAGTTCGGCTCCGTCTGGACGAGCCGGACCAGACCGCGTTGGCCGGGAGGGACCTTTCCCATCGTGAACTTCCCCTCCGCGTCGGTCTCCGCCTTATAGCCGTCCCAATCCACGTTGAGCGAGCCCTCGCCCCAACCCTCAGGACGGATAAAGAACATGTAGCTCCGACCCGGAACGGGCTTCCCGCCGCTGAGCACCGTCGCCTCGATGCGGCCCCAGGGCAGCAGGACCAAGGTCTTCGTCTGCTGGAATTCCTCGATGGTCGCCTCGGCGTACCCATGCTCGCTGGTGGCGATCACCCGGCGCGGATCGGCCTCGACGAGCAGCTTGAAACGGCCCTGTTCGTCGGACCGGACGAGGTTGCCCGCCCCGTATGAGTTCAACCGGCCTCGCCGCAGGTTGACGTTGTTCGCGTTCTTGGTGACCAGCGCCACCTCCGCGCCGGGGACCGGATTGCCGGCGGGATCGACGACGACACCGGCCGGCCCTTCGCCCGGATCAAGCAGCACGGTCACGGTGACGTAGTCGTTCTGCGCCGGAGGCAGGGCGAAAAGCTTCGGCACATGGTCCTCGGCGCCGACCTGGATGACGTTGTGCTCCTCCTCGCCCAGTTCCAGCGTGAAGTGGCCCTCGGGATCGGAGTAGCTCTTGCGCTGGCTGTCGGACCAGGAGCGCAGGTTCTCGCCGTCGCCCACCGCGGGCATGATGGTGAACCGGGTGATCGGCTTGCCAGTCTGCGAATCGCCGACGACGCCGATCACTTTCCGGACCCGGCTGAGGCGGATGATGTTGTCCTCCGGACCGGCCTTCGCCTTCACGCCGCGTTTCTGCGCGAAGCCCTGCTTGAAGACGTAGAACTCGGACTCGCCTTCCGGCGCGCCCTTCCACTCGAAACGGCCCTCGCCGTCGGTCTGGCCCTCCCATTCGATGTTGTTGCTGACCCTGGAGTCGTAGTCGCGCAACTCGTAGACCAGCCGTGCGCCGGACACCGGCTGGCCCTCCGGATCGAGCACGATCCCTTTCAAGGAGCCGCCCTGCTTCAGCTGGAGCGTGATCTCGATGGCGTTCGTGCCCGGCGTCACCACTTTGCTAGCCGGGGTATATCCGTCGGCGGTCGCGGTGACCGGCTGGATGTCCGGACGGAGATTGAGCAACCGGAACCGACCGTCCGCTCCGGTCTTGATCTCCTTCTTGTTGTCGCCTCCCCACCGCTGCCCCGCTTTCACGGTCGCTCCGCTGAAGGGCTTCTCGTCCGGCCCGAGCACCACGCCGGTCACCTCGGAGCCGCGCAGGAGCTTGATGACATAGGTCTGTTTCTTGAGCTGCTCCTCGGACTTCTCGTTCCCTCGCGTCCCGAAACCGGCGGACACATAGTCCGGGTGCGACGCGTTCAGATAAAGGCTGGGGAGCAGCGGCTCGGGGACGCCTTTCATCGACCACTTGCCGTCCGCATCGGTGGTCACGGTCCGATGGTCGAACGGAGTTTTCTCCACGACTTCCCGCTCGATCTCGCTGCCCCAAGAAGTGCCGCCGCTCACCCGGACCCCGGCCAAAGGCTGCCCGTCCGGATCCTGCACGATGCCGCCGATGGTCAATCCGCCCTTGATCTTCACCTCGAGGTTCAGCGGGAGGACGTCGCCCTTCTTCAGGTCGAAGGTCTTCCGGAACCCGACGTATCCCTCGGCGTCGACCCGTATCTCCAGCTGGTCCAGCCCGGTCTCGCTCTTCTGCACGGCGGCGACGCCGTTGGCGAGGGTGACGCCTTCGCGGTCGTAGTCCGATTGATCCGGCGTGCCGACCGATTCACGCCCGTGGGTGGCGACCTGCGCGCCGGAGACCGGTTTGTCCGTCGCGGAGTCGAGCACGGTGACGTACTGCGTGCCGGTGAGGCCTGGGCGGCCCTGGTCGAGGTCGGTGAAGCCACCGTCGCGCGCACCGGGCGGGAGCGGATCGAGCGTGATGCCGGTGATGAAGAGCGTCGGCTGCGCCATCGCGCTGACGAACTCGAGCGAGCGGACGACTTTGTTCGTGTCCGGGTTGCGGACCGACGTGAGATAGAAGCGGAGATACCGGCCCCAGCCGCTCGTGTCCGGATGGACGCCCTTCCACACGCACTTGCTGTGGGCGTCGGCGACGGTGGCCGGTTCCTCGTAGCGGCGGCCCCACCAGTCGCGCATGTGGACCCCGTAGTTCAACGGCGTCCGCCGGAACGTGCCGTCGGCATAGCGCCAGACCACCTCGGCGACCTTCACGCCCTGTCCATCGGCCCAAGCGGTGCCGCCGAGCAGATGCAATGTCGTGAAGTTCGTCGGTTTCGGCAGCGCCAGGACGACCTTCTCGCGGTACTTCTTGCTCTGCGCCGCCGCGCTCTTGCCCTGGAGTTGTACCAACCCGTCCAGCCAGAAACGCACGCCGGCGAAGTCGTTCGTTCGGCCGGCCGGCACCGCGGTCCAGACGCCGCTCTTCCGCCACTCGCCGCTCTCCGCCGCGGACAGGATGTTGGTCAAAGCCACCGGGATGACCGGCGGAAGCTTCGGCTTGGCAGGCGCATTGGTGGATGCCGCGGGCGATGAATCGGCGGCGTGAGCCGCCGGCAACGGGCGGGACAGCAAGGCCAGCGCGAGAACGAGGACGAGGCCGGCGAAACGGGAGACGTTCATGGCGGTGAGGAGCTGGGTGCGAGCAGAAGGGTGGCTTGCGGGAGGGTCAAGTGACGTTGTGCGACCTCCCGGGCGATTCTGCGTTCAAACACGCGCGCCCGTGGACCGAGACGACCTGACCTTCCGCGAAGTTCCTGAGGTGGACCGAGACCACCGTCACACGTGACGCTCCGGACACCTCCCGCCCCGTCGCCCAACGGCTCAACCGCCCCGGTACACGCAGGCCGAGTTGCAGGTCTCCGCAATCACGACCTGGGTGAGCAACGGAAGCGACGGCTTCAAGTGGTCCCAGATCCATCGGGCGACATGCTCGCTCGTCGGGTTCTCCAGGCCCGCGATGTCGTTCAAATAATTGTGGTCCAGTTGATCGAAGAGCGGGCGGAACGCGGCTTTGATATCCGCGTAGTCCATCACCCAGCCGAGCACCGGGTCGACCGGCCCCTCGACCACGACCTCGACCGAGAAACTGTGCCCGTGCAACCGCGCGCACTTGTGGCCCGGGGGCACCTGCGGCAAACGGTGCGCCGCCTCGAACTGGAAAGTCTTCCGTAGCTCCATCTTCATCATCGTCCTTGGGTTCCTTCGCTCCGTCTCACGTCTCACGTCTCATGTCTCGAGATCCGTCCACGTCACCAGGTCGCCCAGCGCCGGCCGGCCGTCGTGGCGCCAGCCGAGCGGCGGTTCCTGCATCCGGCCGAGCGGGCACACCCGCGGCACGCCCCAGCGGGCGAGCTGGACCGCGAGTTCGGCCATCCGGCCTTCCGTGACGCCCAGCCCGACCGTGCTCACGTGGTCGCGCTGCGGATCCGCATGGTGCAACGCCTCCGCGAGGTCGCGGCAAGGTTTCACGTACACGAACCGGTTCAAGCAGGAGGTGTGGAACCGCGCGTCGGCCTCGTGGACGACCGTCCACGCCGTGGAACCTTCGCTCGCCCACACCTGCGTCGCGCCGCCGGGCGCTTCGAAGAACGCTCCGCGCGGCACGGTGACCGCCTCGCCCCGCGTCGCCGCGAACCGTGCGGCCCGCATCTCGTGGACCGATCGCCGCCCGGCGATCAGCGCCGCCTCCTCGGCGGGCAGGACGCCCCGGGGCTCGGCCAGTTCCCGTTCGGCCAACGCCTTCGCGAGCTGCTCCGCGAAGCCCTCGGGCGCCAGCGCGCCGCGTTCTTCGACATAGATCACGTGCGGCGAGAGGCATCCGAGCTGGTTCCACGCCGTCACGTCGGCCGCGGCGCGCTCGGCGACCTTGCGTCCCATGAAGCTCGAGAGCATCTCTGCGCCGACGAACCCGAAGCTCAGCTTGTGACCGTGGCCGATGAAGCGCGACCGCGCCGGGACCCGCCCGCGCACGGCCGCGATCGTCGCATCGGAGCCCTGCGCCGTGACGCAGTCCGCCTCGGCGAACAACGCCTCCTCCATCTCCCCGGAACCGCCCGGCCACACGGCCAGCTCGATGCAGCCGCCGATCTTCGGCTCTAGGTCGGCCAACGAATGCGCGAAGAGCCGGGGCAGCACCGTAGCGCCGCGGGCGCACTTCACGAACTGCGCCGACCGCACCAGCAAGCCCAGCACCATCGAGGTCAGCGCCGAGTTCGGCAGGTTGCCCGCCGCGATGTGCGCGATGAGCTCGGGTCCGCGGGCCAGCGCCATCCGGCCCGCACGGAGTTCCGGCAGCGGCGCGGCGAACTCGTCGAGACGCCGCACGTCGCCGAGGTCCTGCGCGATGAGCGCGCCAAGGTTCTCGGCGGTGAGCTGACGGAAGAAGGCGTCCAGCCCGCGCGCGATCGTCGCGGGGCCGAACCCCGTCTCCGCCGGCCCCAGCTGGAGCGCGAGCAGACGGAACTTGTCGTCCGGCGCGAGCCAGCGCTCGGCCGCGAAGGCGACCAGCTCGACCAGCTCCTGGGTCTTGCGGTGGACGAGCCATCGCGCGCGGTTGCGCTTCACCGCGATGCCGGCGTCGCGCACGAGCGCCGGCGTGATCGCGGCCTCCGGCGGTAGGTCGGCGAGGAAGAGGTGGGGCAGGTTCATGGCAGATATTCTCCACGGTGCGCGCGGAACCAGCGCAGACAGAGCAGCGCCGCCAGCGAGCACAGCATCAATCCGGCAAGTCCGCTGAAGAGCGGCACGTAGGCCGACACGCGTGCGGCGTCAGGCCCGAGCCGATGGATCCAGGCGCCGACCGCCCAGTGCGCCGTGTTCCCGCCGAGCCCGCCCACGGTGATGAAGAGCCCGAAGAACCGCCCGCGCACCGCGTCCGGCACGCTCTGCATCAGCTCCGCCTCCACGATCGGATAGGTCGCGATCAAAAAGAACCCGTAGACCGCGAACGCCCACTTGACCGCGGGCGCCGGGAGATGCGGGAAGCTCGCGAACAACGCCGCCGACACGGCGACCAGCGCGACCAGCCAGCGCAACCGCCCGGAATCGCTCAGGTGCCCGAAGAGCGGGTTCCCGATCGGCGCGGCGAGGAAGATGAAGGATAGCGCCAGCCCGGCTTCCTTCGCCGAGAACCCGTGCGCCTGTTGCAGGAACAACGAGCTTAGGGTGCCCAGGCCGTTGCCGGCGAAATCGCGCAGACAGAACAGCAGCGCCATCGCGGCGAAGACGAACGCGAACATCGGACGCGGGAACAACCGGACCCGACCGACCGGCTTGCCGTCCGCCGTGCGGCCGCCGTGCGTCGCGGCCGGAGCGGGTGCTTCCTCGCTCAGCCAAGCGAAGAGCCCGCTGGCGACGACGCCCGCGACCCCGAGCACGAGCACCGGCACGCGCCAGCTCCCGGTCCAGTCCGCGAGCGCGCCCGACAGGAACGGCCCGATGAGGAACCCCACGCTCGCGCCGATGCCCAGCAGACCGAGCGCCTTGCCCGTGCCGACGGGGAACATCCGCGCGACCAGCGCCGTCGCGGCCGGATGGAAACAACTTCCGCCCAGGCCGGCGACGATCACGCACGCCACCGCGGTCGCGTAGTCCGGGGCGAAGGAGAGCCCGACGAACCCGATCGCGTTCACGAACAATCCCCAGCCGAGCAGCTTCTTGCGGCTCATGCGGTCCGTCAGCACGCCGACCGGGTAGCTCGGCAAGAAGTACGCCGCCATCATGACGCTCATCAGCGCCGTCGCGCGGTCCACGTCGCCGAGATGCAGGTCGTCGCGCATGCGCAGGTACAGCGGCAGCAGCGCGACATGATAGACATGGGTGAACGCGTGCAGGATGCCGACGAGCCAGAGCGTGCGGGTCTTGTGGGTCGGAGTTTGCAAAGGATTTCGCGGATCGGGGGCCGTTCTCATGCGGCCATCAACGAGCAGCCGCGAGGCTCCACCGTCGCCGCGCGACCGAGAAGCGCAAAACCCGCGCCGCGCCGCACGGCCAGGTCGCCGGTCTGCACCGCCATCACCGACCAGGCGTTCGCGAGGTCGACGATGCGCAAGAGGCCCGTCCCGCCGTCCTCGACCTCACGGCCGTTCTCCGGCGAGACCACCATCGCCCGCGCCCAAGGCGGAAAAGAGAAACACCGCGCTCTGCTTCCGCCGTCCCACGCTTCATAGGCCTGCGAGCTGAGTTCGCTCATCCCGTATTCGGTCACGATGCGTCCGGGTGGAAGGCCCAGGCTCGCGGTGATGAGCGAGTGCAGTTCCTCTTTCGGGATCTCTCTCGAACGCCCCTTGTAGCCGCCGGTCTCCATCACGCGCGAACGCTCGGGCAACCGGCAATGGATTCCTCGCCCGGCCAAGAGATCGACCAGATGGACGAAGTTGAAGGCCGTCCCCAGCAGGAGCACAGGCCGGCCCGTCGCTTCCGCAGCAGCCAGCACCTCGAGCACGAGCCCGGCATCGATCGACCAGGTGCCGTCGGTATCGGTCCGGCCGGCGAACTGCGGATCATCGCCGCCGTATCCGCGGGCCACGACGTCCAGCATGTGGACCAGCGACGAACGTGGGACCGCAGCGGCGGGAGGCGTCAACGAGACGGACCGCAAGTCCGCCGCGATGCCGCCCGGCGCGTCCTTGCCGAGCAGATGCCGATGGAACCACGGCTTCAGGGAGGCTTCGTAGAGCGCGAGCGATTCCGTGCTGTGGAAGTGGCGGCTGGGCCTTTGCAGCGTCGTCCCGCTCGAATGGAAGACCGCCGTCCGTTCGTCGGTAGCGAGGCAGGTGATGTCCGCTTCCTTGAAGGCATCGGTCGGCACCGCCGGGATCTCGCGCCAGCTCGCGACGCCGTCGGGCGACACGCCGCGGGCTTGGCAAAGGGCGCGGAACGGCGCGTTCGCGGCGAACTGGATGCGGAAAAGCTCGAGCGCGAGCGCATCGAAACCGCGGGCGGAGTCCCTCGGCGGGAGCACGTCGGACGACGTCGAATCCGGCGTGGTCTGACGGATGAACTCGCGCAGGTGCGCGGCGAAAGCTGTGGACCGGTTCTGCATCGCGGTTTTGGTGGACCGGCAAGGAGATGCCGGCGCCCGGATGGTTTTCCGCCACAACCGGGCGGCGAGTGTCTACCGGCCGGGACTCTCCGGCGCAAGGTCGGCTTCGCTCGCTTCGCTTGGGACCAGGGCCCGAATCGACTCAGGATAGAGGTTGCCGATGCGAGTAGATGGTCGTGGAGGCTGACGGAACGTTGACTCAGGTTCGTGGTCACCGAAGCCATGGACATGAGTTTGTCCGCGAGGAGGGAGTTGCTCGCCCCAATCCACGGCCGCTATCAGCGTGCTGGGCGGATGCACAAGACGCGCCTGCTCGACGAGTTCTGCGCGATCTGCGGATATCGCTGCGGCTGCTGGGCCGGCCGCTGCGGCAGCCGGGGCGCATCTACGATCCTGCCGAGCTGCTGCCGGTGCTCAAGGCGGTCTGGCTGTCGAGCGACCAGCCGTGCAGCAAGCTGCTGATGGCGGCCTTGCCCGACTGGCTGTCCGATATCGCCGTGGTCGGCCTTGACCGTTTCCCGGCCTTGCACAGGTCCTCGGCGATCCACTTGAGGAACACCGCGGACACCGTCTGCCGCGGCGGGAGATCCACCGGCAACAGCCGCCATCGGCAGCCTGCCTTCGCGATCGACAGCAACGCGTCGAGGATCCGCCGGAGTGACGTCTGCTTCCGGCCCAGCTTTCTTGCCGCCGGCAGCATCGGCTCGATGAGTTCCCATCGTCCTTCTGTAAGGTCCGTCTCGTGTCCGGTGATTCTCATCGGCGCGCTCTGGCGCGGCCAGCTCACCCCGGCGACCGAGGCGTTGCTCGTCGCGTTGCGGGCACGGGCGAAGGTCATCACCGCCGGGGCGTGAGCGTTGGGCGCACCGGTCGGACAAGCCTGTGCTCCCGGGCGCCGTGCCGCCTGCGGCAGAACGTTTCTTGGCTCCGCGGCGGGCGCGCTGGCATAAACCTCGCATGACACGCCTGCTCCCGGTCCTGCTCGCTCTCCTCGGCTTGCCCTTGCTCGCGAAACCGGGGCCGCTGCCGGACCTGCCCGGCGCCAAGGTCGACGGCTCGGTGCTGCTGCCCAACCAGTGGTCGCTCCGACCGGTCGGCAAGCAGGTCGTGATCGGCGATTTCCCGGTGGACCTCGCGGTGCATCCGTCGGGCAAGTTCGTGGTGGCGCTCCACGCGGGCTACGGGCAGCACGAGCTGGTCTCCGTCGCGCTGCCGGAGGGCCGGGTCGTCGCCCGCGTCGCGCTGGGCGAGACCTTCTACGGGCTGGCCTTTTCCCCGGACGGCACGCGCATCTACGCCAGCGGGGCAGGGGACGAGACGGTGGTCGAGCACGCGTTCAAGGCCGGCCACTTCAGCGAGCCGCAGCGGATCCAGATCCGGGACATCAAGGAACGCGGCGTCCCGGCCGGGCTCGCGGTCAGCGCGGACGGACGACGCATCTTCGCGGCGAACCTCTACGGCCAGGACATCGCGGTCGCCGACCTGGAGCAGCGCAAGGCAGCAGCGCTCTTTCCTCTCTCGCCCGGCGCGGCCGTCGTGGACCTCAGCCGCACGCAGGTCTCCTCCGATCCAGACCTCGCGGCGGCCGAGAAACGCTCCGCGGCGCAGCGCGACACGATCCCGGCCGACGCGCCGTTCCCCTACGCGTGCGTGCTCGATGAAGCGCGCGGCCGGCTCTACGTGAGCTTGTGGGCGAAGTCCGAGGTCGCGGTGCTCGACATCGCGACCGGCGCGGTGCAGGCGCGTTGGAAGACCGAGGAGCATCCGTGCGAGATGCTGCTCACGCGGTCCGGCCAACGGCTCTACGTCGCCGATGCGGCGCGCAACTCCGTCAGCGTGATCGACACCGCGACCGGCCGCGCGCTGGAGACCTTGTCGTCCGCGATGTCGCCGGACGCGATGCCGGGCTCGACGCCGAACTCGCTCGCCTTGTCGCCGGACGAGGACCTCTTGTTCGTCGCCAACGCGGGGAACAACAACGTCGCGGTCTTCGAGGTCGGGACACCGGGCAAGACCCGTTCGCTCGGGTTCATCCCGGTCGGCTGGTATCCCACCTCGGTGCGCGTCACGCCCGACGGCAAGAACCTGCTGGTCGCGAACGGCAAGGGCCTGATCTCGCACGCGAACCGCAACGGCCCGCAGCCCGGACGCGAGCCGGCGTCCAACATCCGCGAATACATCGGCGGCCTGTTCCAGGGCACGCTGAGCATCATCCCGTTGCCGAAGAAGGGCGAGCCGCTCGAAGAGAAGCTGCGCGACACCACGGCGCGCGCCTTCAAGTGCAGCCCGCCGCCGTCCGTCGCGCCGCCCGCCAAGCGAGGCCGCGAGAACCCGGTGCCGTCGCGCGTCGGCGGCAAGAGCCCGATCCGCTACGTCATCTACGTGATCAAGGAGAACCGCACCTATGACCAGGTGCTCGGCGACATGCCCGAGGGCAACGGTGATCCGTCGCTCTGCCTGTTCGACGAGAGCGTCACGCCCAACCACCACGCCTTGGCGCGCGAGTTCGTGCTGCTCGACAACTTCTACGTCGACGGCGAGGTGAGCGCCGACGGCCACGAATGGACGATGGGCGCCTACGCCACGGATTTCGTGGAGAAGACCTGGCCGCTCAGCTACGGCCACAACGGCAAGGGCAAGTACCTGTATCCGAGCGAGGGCAGGCTTCCGGTGGCGGCGCCGGTGAGCGGGTATCTCTGGGACCGCGCCAAACAAGCCGGCGTGAGCTACCGGAGCTACGGCGAGTTCTGCGCGCTCGGCGCCACGCCCGATGCGCCGGTCCGGACGCGCGTGGCTTCGCTGGAAGGGCACTTCGATCCCGGCTACCGCCCCTGGGACATGGATTATCCCGACGTGAAGCGCGCAGAGCGGTTCGCCGAAGAGCTGAAGCGCTTCGAGCGCGAGGGCGACATGCCGCGGTTGCAGATCCTGCGTCTGCCGAACGACCACACCTCCGGCACGTCCGCCGGCAAGCCGACGCCGCGCGCCATGGTCGCCGACAACGACCTCGCGCTCGGCAAGCTCATCGAAGCGGTCAGCCGCTCCAAGTTCTGGGCGCAGACGGCGGTGTTCGTGCTCGAGGACGACGCGCAGAACGGCCCCGACCACGTGGACGCCCACCGCTCGATCGCCTTCGTCGCGAGCCCGTACGCCAAGCGGCATCACCGCGACTCCGCGATGTACTCGACCTGTTCGATGCTGCGCACGATGGAGCTCATCCTCGGGCTGAAACCGATGTCGCAGTTCGATGCCGCGGCGGCGCCGATGTACGGCGTGTTCCAAGCGAAGCCTGACCTGCGCCCGTTCCGCGCGTTGCCGGTCGCGGTGGATCGCACCGAGAAGAACCTGGCCTCCGCCTGGGGCAGCAAAGAGTCCGACGAGATGGACTTCAGCAAAGAAGACGCCGCGGACGACCTGTTGCTCAACCGGGTGATCTGGCACGCCGTGAAGGGGCCGGACCTCCCGATGCCCAGCCCGGTCCGCGCCGCCTTCGTGCTCGGCGGCGACGATGATGACTGAGCGGGGGAGGACGGCCCGACGGCGGGTTCGTGCTCTATGGTGACTCCGACGATCTCGTCCGTCAGCCGCTCGTTCGGTGACGTCGGGGGGCGGTTGACGCTCTGGCATAGCCGCCAAAGTGCCGTCGCATTGACACCCTGACGCCTAGCCGCCATAGCCATTCCGGACATGCTGTTGAAACCCGCACACACGCTCGACGAGATCCGCGAGAACTGTTCGCCCAAGCCGCTGAACAAGGAGAATCTCGGCAGCTTCTTCGTCGCGACCGACGAAGCGCGGGACGAACGTAGCAACCTTCGCCAACGGCTTTCGGACCTGCTCAACCGGCAGGACACCACCAAGCGTCTTTTGGTCTATGGCCATCGCGGCTGCGGCAAGAGCACGGAGCTGAACCGGCTCAAAGAGGACCTCGGCAACCGTTGGTTCATCGTCAGCCTATCCATACTCGATTTCACCAACGGCATCGGGATCAAGGCGGAGGACATCCTTCTCGCTGTGGCGGTCGCGCTCTTCGAGCAGGCGGGCGCTCCGGGACTCAACCTCCCTGTCGATGACTCCCATTTGGCCGACGTCCACGCGTTCTTCAACGACGTGACCGAGACCGAAGTCGCGCAGCGCATGGCGCAGGTCAGGATCGGCGCGGGTGCCGGTGCCAAGGATGGAAGCCTGTGGGACAGCTTGATCGGGCTTTCCGCCTATTTCCGCTCCGAGCTCAAGTTCGCCACCGACAGCAACCGCAGCGCGGTCCACAAGGTGCGCCAGCGGCCCAGTGAGCTTTCCGTCGCGGTAAACTTGCTCATCGAGGCCATCCAATCGGGGCTCGATCGCGCGGGCCGTCGCCTGCTCCTCGTGGTGGAAGACCTCGACAAGCTGATGCTGGCCGATGCCCATGAGGTCTTCGTCCGCAACGGCAAGCTCCTCGGCGACCTGAACACCAACGCCATCTTCACCATCCCGATCTTCACCTTCTACTCGCCGGACGCCGACGCCATCCGCGCCTACTTCGACGAGGACGTCCATTTCCAGATGGTCAAGGTCGTGGATTTGGAGGGGCAGCTCGCCAAGGGCTATGAGGTGCTGAAGCAGATCGTCCGCAAGCGGGTCGCGCCCGAGGTGCTCGACGATATCGCGCTCGACCTGCTCATCCGCCGCACCGGCGGCGTGCTCCGCCATGTCTTCGACACCCTCCAGACCGCCAGCGCGTTCAGCAACCTCCGCCATGAGCGGATTAGCCGTGACGACATCCGTTTCGCGTTGAACAAGGTCCGCGACAACTTGGGCGTGCAGATCGGCTGGCCGCGCGACAAGGACGGCAACGGCCGCGACCCGAAGGACCTTTACCATCGCCTCGCCGAGATCGCCTTGGCGCAGTCCGAAAAGAAGCGGGTCCCGCCCCAGAATGACCCCTTCGTGCAGGTCCTGCTCCAGAGCGGTGCGCTGATCGAATACAACGGCGAACGCTGGCTGGGGGTCCATCCGCTGGCCCGCGAGTTCTTGACCGCGTTGGGCCATCCGGTCGGCGCGGACCCTTACGGTCCCTGAGCCGTGACGCCGTCACCGAACACCTCGGACGACCGATATTTGCTCCGGCGTGTCCTGGACCGCCCCGCTCCTGGGCTCGTGCTCCTGGAGTTCCAGACACTGCCGCAACTGGCCGAGGTCTTGGCCGGGTTCCGCCAACTCCACCCGGCCCGTCCGCTCGCCGAAGTGGCCTACGACCCGCCCCGCGAGAACGCGGCCATCTTCCTAGACCGCGCGCGGACCCGGCTCGCCGAAAGCCCCCGTGACCCGCTGCCGCTGCTCGTCCTCCGGCCTGTCGAACTGCCCGTCGAGCCGTTGGACGATCCCGCCCGCACCGAGTTCCGCCAAGCCCTCGTTGATTTCTGGCGTGCGATGAACGTCCGCCGCGAGGCCTGGGGCGAACTCCCGGCCCAGATCCTCCTGTGCGTGGACCCAGCGCACCACGAGCGCCTCGTCCATCTCGCGGCCGACCTGCGCGACTGGGCCATGCCTAAGCTCCACCTCCGGCCCGAGCCCGAGGAGGCCGCGTCGCGGACCGGGACCTTGGGAGCCTTCGCCTGCTTCTCCCGAAGCGACATTGGCCCGGCCGCCGCCGCGATCCAGTGGCAGAGCCTCTGGCCCGCCTTGGAGAAAGTCCGGCAGGCCGGCCCGCTGACGTCGGGCCACCTGCGCCGCTACGTTTTTCCCCTGCTGGAGGCGGCCCTCGCCCAGGGCAACTTGGTCCGTGCCCGGCAGGTCCGGGCCGCGGCGGAGGGCCTGTGCCCCGGTCCCGCGGACTTGGTGCGATGGCACGAGCTGCTGGCCCGCCTCGCCGTGGGCGAAAGCGACTTCGCCGTCGCCGAACAGCACGCCCGCCGGTTGCTGGAGCTGACCGAGGAGTCCCGGGATCGCTCTGCCCGGACCTCTGCTCTCCGCGCCCTCATCCGTGTGGGCAACCTCTTGGCCGGCTTTGGCCAAGCCGAGGCGGCGGAATGGCTCTTCCTGCAAACCGCTGACCGTGCCACCACCCTGCTGGGACCGGAGCATCCCGACACGCTGAGTAGTCGGAACAATCTGGCCAATACGCTCCGTGCCCAAGGCAAGCACGCGGAGGCGGAGCGGGAACACCGGGCGGTGCTGGCAATCCGGGACCGGGTGCTGGGGCCGGAGCATCCCGGCACACTGAGTAGTCGGAACAATCTGGCCAATGCGCTCGACGGCCAAGGCGAGCACGCGGAGGCGGAGCGGGAACAACGGGCGGTGCTGGCCATCCAGGAGCGGGTGCTGGGGCTGGAGCATCCCGAAACGCTGGTGAGCCGGATGAATCTGGCCAATGCGCTCCGTGCCCAAGGCAAGCACGCGGAGGCGGAGCGGGAACACCGGGCGGCGAGGGCCATCCAGGAGCGCGTGCTCGGGCCGGAGCATCCCGACACACTGCTGTCGTCTGCCAATCTGGCCTTCACCCTGCAAGTGCAAGGGAAGCACCAAGAGGCGAAGCCCTACGCGCAGCGCGCCTACGAGATCGGTCGGCACGTGTTCGGGGAGCAACACCCTTACATCCCCCGGTTCAAGGCCCTGTGGGAGCAGTTACAGCGCGCGGAATAGGGGTGACGGTGGCGGACGCGGCAGCGTCTTGGAGTGCGCGCGGCGCAGCCTTGCGGAGCCGCCGCTTTCGGCGGAGCCCAAGGGCGTGAAGGGGATTCGCCGCCGGTCGCAGTCCGGTCGGAGGGCAAAAGCGGCGGCAAGCCGCGCGCACTCCAAAACCTTGCGGATTCCGGGGTCTGAATCGGCCGTCCGGAAGCCCCATCTCGGGCCGGCCGCATCACGTCGCGCTGCGGCGTTTGGCGACGTTCTCGATGTGGCGGAGGGCGAGGGCGGTCCAGCCGGTCTGGTGGTTCGCGCCGAGGCCGCGGCCGGTGTCGGCGTGGAAATATTCGTGGAAGAGCACCAGCTCGCGCCAGTGCGGGTCGGTCGCGAAGCGCGTCTCGTCGCCGTGGCAGGGGCGGCGTCCGTCCTTGTCCGGCAGGAAGAGCGACGACAAGCGCACCTCCAGGTCGGCGGCGATCTCGCGGAGGTTGCGCTGGATGCCCGAGCCGGTGGGATACTCGACCGTGAACTCCGGGCCGTAGAAGTGGTGGTAGCGCTCGAGCGCCTCGACGACCAGGTAGTTCACCGGGAACCAGATCGGTCCGCGCCAGTTCGAGTTGCCGCCGAAGAGACCGGTCGTGCTCTCGCCCGGCGAGTAGTCCACGCGGTGCTCCTCGTCGCCGCAGCGGACGATGAACGGGTCCTTGGCGTGGGCCTTGGACACGGAGCGCAGGCCGTAGGGCGAGAGGAACTCCTGTTCGTCGCCGAGATAGCGGAGCACGCGGCGCAGCCGGTCGCGGGTCGGGATGGCGAGGAGCAGCCGCTCGCGGCTGCCGCTGCGGCCGAGCGCGACGCCGCGGCTGAGGTCGTGGCGGTGCTTCACGAACCAGGAGAGGCGCTTCTTGAAGCCCGGCAGGTGGTCCACCTCGGATTCCTCCAGCACCTCGACGGCGATGAGCGGCAGCAGGCCGACCATGCTGCGTGAACGGAGCGGCACCGGGCTGCCGTCGCCGGTGTCGAGCTGGTCGTAGTAGAAGCCGTCCTCCTCGTTCCACAGGCCGGTCCCGCCGAGGTTGTTCATCGCGTCGGCGATCTGGACGAAGTGCTCGAGGAACTTGCTCGCCATGTCCTCGTAGGCGGAATGGATCTTGCCGGTCGCGTGGTCGCGCGCCAGTTCGAGGGCCATCGCCAGCATCGTCGCCGCGTAGAAGGCCATCCACGCCGTGCCGTCCGCCTGCTGGAGCGAGCCGCCGGTGGGCAGCGGTTTCGAGCGGTCGAAGACTCCGATGTTGTCGAGCCCCAGGAAGCCGCCGGAGAAGAGGTTCTTGCCCGCGGCGTCCTTGCGGTTGACCCACCAGGTGAAGTTGATGAGCAGCTTCTGGAAGATGCTCTCGAGGAAGTCGCGGTCGCGTCCGCCCTGCGGTCCGGTGAGCTTGTAGATGCGCCAGGCGGCCCAGGCGTGGACGGGCGGGTTCACGTCGCCGAAGGCGAACTCGTAGGCCGGCAGCTGGCCGTTCGGGTGCATGTACCATTCGCGCAGGAAGAGCCCGAGCTGCTGCTTGGCGAACGCGCCGTCGATGCGCGCGAAGGGGATCATGTGGAACGCGAGGTCCCACGCCGCGAACCACGGGTACTCCCACTTGTCGGGCATCGAGATGACGTCGCGGGCGTAGAGGTGCCGCCACTCGGCGTTGCGACCTTCTTTGCGCGACGCGGGCGGCTTGGGCATCGCCGGGTCCCCGTCGAGCCAATCGGCGACGACGTAGTGGAAGAACTGCTTCGACCAGAGCAGGCCGGCGTAGCCTTGGCGGACGACGTTGCGCTCCGCGTGGTTCAGTTGCGGCGGCAGCTTGGCGCGGTAGAAGGCGTCGGCCTCGGCGCTGCGCACGGCGAACGCGGCGTCGAAGGCGGCGGCGTCCCGGATGAGGGCGCTGGCGGCGTCCTTCGGCGGCGTCGCCTTGCGCCGAGGGCTGGGCGGTGCCGGCACCTCGTCGCAGCGGATGCGAGCGGATTCGGCGACGGCGACGAGGCGCAGCCGCACGACCTGGGTCTCGCCCGGCGCGAGCAGGAGCGGGTAGATCGCCGCGGCCTTGGTGCCCGTGCCGTCGGGGTTCACCGCGTCGGCCTGGCCG
>JBBRQL010000007.1:0-42636 GCA_038226425.1 Verrucomicrobiota bacterium | reverse complement strand
GTGAACGTGACGCCCGATTCGTTCTCGGACGGCGGACGGTTCATCGACCCCGCCGCGGCGATCGAGCACGGGCTCCAGTTGGTCGCCGAGGGCGCCGAGATCCTGGACATCGGCGGCGAATCCACTCGGCCCGGGGCGGACCCCGTGGACGAGGCGGAAGAGTTGCGACGGATCCTGCCCGTCATCGCCGGTCTGGCCGGGAAGGTGGCGGTACCGCTTTCCATCGACACCATGAAACCAGCCGTCGCGCGGGCGGCATTGGACGCGGGCGCGGCCATCGTCAACGACGTCGCGGCGAACCGCGCCTCGCCGGAGATGTGGGAGATCGTGGCGGCCGCCGGGGCGGGCTATGTCGCCATGCACATGCTGGGGACGCCGGCGACGATGCAGCAGGCTCCGAGCTACTCCGACGTGGTCGAGGAGGTGCGCGCGTTCTTCGCCGACCGTCTCGGTGCGGCAAGAGCGGCTGGGATCAAAGCGGAGCAGGTCGTGCTAGATCCCGGGATCGGGTTCGGCAAGACCGTCGGCGACAACCTCGGTCTTATCGCGCGCCTGACGGAATTTAAGAGCCTCGGCCGGCCGCTTCTGCTAGGAGTCTCCCGTAAATCTTTCCTCGGCAAAGTGCTGGGGACCGAGGCCCGTGAGCGTCTGCCAGCCGGTCTGGCCTGCAGCGTCTGGGCCGCGCGCGAAGGGGTGCGGATCTTCCGCACCCACGACGTCGCCGCCACGGTCCAAGCGCTGCGCATGCTGGAAGCGATCATCTCCCGCGGCCCGGCCGCATCTGCCGTTTGAACCAGATCTGGCCATTGATCGAGCACGGTTGGCGTCCCGCCGTCGAGGTACTGATCCTCGCGGTCGGCATCTACTCCGCGTTCCTGTTCGTCCGCGGCACCCGCGGCGCGCCGGTCGTCACCGGCTTCCTGGCGCTGCTGCTCACGCTCACCATCGTGACGCGGGTGCTCGACCTGAAGGTCCTGAACGTGCTCCTCAACCAGTTCTTCGGCGTCCTAGCCATCGCGGTGGTCGTGATCTTCCAGCCGGAGCTCCGGCGGATCTTGGCGGAGCTGGGGAACCTGCCGCTCTTCAACACCGCCCGCGAGCAGCGCGAGTACGTCGAGGAGATCATCCAGACGGTCGACCGCCTCGCGCCGAGCAAGATCGGCGCGCTGGTCGCCCTCGAGCAGAACCAGCAGCTCGCCGAGGCCGTCGAAGGCGGCATCATCGTGGACTGCGAGCTCACGCCGGACATGATGGAGACCATCTTCTTCCCCAACAACGCCATCCACGACGGCGGTGTGATTGTCCGGGACGGCCGGATCCTCAAGGCGGCGTGCATCTTCCCGCTCACCCAGCGGCAGGATCTCCCGAAGTCGGTCGGCACCCGGCACCGCGCGGCCATCGGGCTCAGCGAGGAGACCGACGCCGTCTGCGTCGTCGTGTCCGAAGAATCGGGCGCAATCTCCTACGCGCATCGCGGTGCCTTCGTGAAAGGCGTCTCGATCGAGGACCTGCGGGCGTACCTGACCTCGGTCATCGTCCGGAAAGCCGAATCGCGCCACTGGTGGCAACGTGTCCGTATCTTCCTCACGCGCATCCAGACAGCCGGCCCGCGCATCGACGTCTGAAGCCATGTTGAAGGCGCTCTTCACCTACAACCGCTGGCAGAAGATCTTCTCCCTGCTGCTGGCGTCGCTGATCTGGTTCGCGGTGCGGACCGGTATCGGGCTGAACCTCCGCGTCGACGACGTCGGGCGCGACGGCCGGCGTTTCGCGGGGTTGCCGATCACCGTGCTCACCACCGCGTCCGATCTCGGGAGCTATCAGGTCGTGCCCGCCACGGTCACCCTGGTCCTCCGCGGCGACCCGGAGGTGCTCAAGGACCTGGCTCCGGCCGACATCGAGGTCTATGTGAACCTCGTGGAACCCGGCCCCGGCCGGTCGACGCGGCCGATCCACTTCCACGCGCCGGCGGGAACCGAAGTCGTGACGATCAACCCGGTCGAAGTGCAGATTCAGCGCCTGACGAACGCGCTCCTGCCGCCGACCAACTGACTCCCCGAGAATCCTCCATGTCCCACACGAAACGCATCTTCGGAACCGACGGCGTCCGCGGCCGCGCCAACGTCGAGCCGGTGACCGCCGAGACGGCCCTCAAGCTCGGCCGCGCCGCCGCCCATGTCTTCAAGAACCTCCACGGCCAGGCCCGGAACCGCGTCCGCTATCGCATCGTCATCGGCAAGGACACCCGCCTTTCCGGCTACATGCTGGAGAACGCCCTGTCTTCCGGCGTCCTGTCGATGGGCGTCGACGTCGTGTTCATGGGCCCGCTGCCCACGCCCGGCGTCGCCTACGTGACCCGTTCGCTGCGGGCCGATGCCGGCATCGTCATCACCGCGTCGCACAACCCTTACGACGACAACGGGATCAAGTTCTTCCGTCCCGACGGCTACAAGCTCGACGACCAGGTCGAGAAACAGATCGAGGACCTCGTGTTCAGCGGCGAGATCGAGAACATCCGTCCGACCGCCGGCGAGATCGGCAAGGCGTACCGGATCGAGGACGCCATCGGCCGCTACGTGGAGCACGCCAAGGCCAGCTTCCCGCGCGGGATGACGCTCGAAGGCATGCGGATCGTCGTGGATTGCGGCCACGGCGCCTCGTACAAGACGACCCCCGCGGTGCTCCAGGAACTCGGCGCCGAGCTCATCGTCTTCGGCACCCAGCCCAACGGCACCAACATCAACCACGAGTGCGGTTCGATGCACCCGCAGAACCTCTGCCAGAAGGTCCGGGAATACCGCGCCGACATCGGCATCGCCCACGACGGCGACGCCGACCGCGTGCTGCTCTGCGACGAGAACGGCCGGATCATCGACGGCGACGACATCATGGCCATCACCGGCCTCCAGATGCTCGCCGACGGCACACTCAACAAGAAGACCTTGGTCGCGACCGTGATGAGCAACGCCGGCCTCGACTCCGCGTTCACCAAGGCGGGCGGTACCGTCATCCGCACCCCGGTCGGCGACAAGCACGTGATCGATGCGATGCTCGGCGAGGGCTACAACCTCGGCGGCGAGCAGAGCGGCCACCTGATCTTCCGCGACCACAGCACGACCGGCGACGGCTTGGTCGCCGCGCTGCAGATCCTCAGCGCGATGAAGACCAGCGGGAAGCCTCTTTCCCGCCTCGCCCGTTGCTGGACACGTCATCCGCAGCTCGTCGCCAACGTGAAGGTCCGGGTCAAGACGCCGTTCGAGGAACTCGACCAGGTCATGGACCTCGTGAAGCAGGCCGAGGCCGAGGTGGTCCCGTTGGGCGGCCGCGTGCTGCTGCGCTACTCCGGGACCGAACCGAAGGCGCGTCTGCTCATCGAAGGCCCGGAACAGGCGGTGCTGGAGAAATGGTCGGCCATCATCTGCGAGTCCATCCGACGACAGGTCGGTGACGTGGGCTGACGATCGGACCGCGCTCCACGGACTTGTGAAATCGTTGAAAATTATCCGCGGTTCGTGCTTCCGCCGGGACGACGATCCGGCAAGTTTCCGCCACTCAGAGCAATGCCCATCCGTCTGATCCAATCGCTCGCGGTCTTCGGCAAGGCGCTGATGGACAATCCCCGCGAGGTGGGAGCCGCGTGCCCCAGCTCGCCGCAGCTCGCCCGACGCATCGCGCGGCTCGTTGCCCGGCAGCCCGGCGGCCACGTGCTCGAGCTGGGTGCCGGCACCGGGGCGATCACCCACGCGTTGCTGAGCGCGGGCGTCGAGCCGGAAAGGCTCCTCCCGGTGGAACGCTCCGCCCGGCTCACCGAGCATCTGCGCAAGCGCTTCCCCCAACTGAACGTCATCCATGGGGACGCCCGGAATCTGCCCGGCCTGACCGCTTCGCTCCCCCGGAAGGCCCGGCAAGGCATCACCCATGTCGTCTCCAGTCTGCCGCTGCGCTCGCTGCCGCCCGAGGACGTCGCACAGATCATGGAAGGCGTCCGGTCGGTGCTGGGTCCCGAAGGGCTCTTCATCCAGTACACCTACGCCATCGGCGGCGGGACCGCCTCGGCGAAGGGTCTGCACTGGTGCGGACGTGCGGTGGTCTGGCTGAACCTGCCGCCCGCCCGCGTGGATGTCTTCGCCCTCGAGCCCCGGACCGCGGCGGCCTTCGCGCGACGCGCCAGCGCGCCGGCGAAGCACGGCAACGCCGAGGCCGAATGGGCGCTGTCGGCCCGCGACGTGTCCTGCTGAGCACGCGGCGCCGTCGCCGGATCGCGGGTTGCGGATCGCAGATTGCAGATTGCGGATTGCGGATTGCGGATTGCGGATTGCGGATTGCGGATTGCCGCACGGCAGAAGGCGAACCTCTGATGTCTGCTCCCGTCTCCGCCATTTCCGACCGCACCCCTCGCGGGTTGCCGGTCGACGGACGGCTTTGATCCGGAGAAGTTCGGTCCCGATGAGTCAATCTTTCGACGACGACCGTTTCCGGGAGATGCCGGTGGTGGGCATCCTCCGTTGCTTCCCGCTCGCGCAGGTCCGGCATCTGGTCCCGGCGGTGCTCGCCGGCGGTATCCGGAACCTGGAGGTCACCATGGATAGCCCCGGCGCGGAGGACCTCATCCGGTCCGCGTGCGACCTCGTGGGCGGGCAGGGGAACGTCGGCGCGGGGACCGTGCTCAGCGTCGCGCAACTGGACCGGGCGCTGGCGGCCGGAGCATCGTTCATCGTGACGCCGGCGGTGGTCCCGGAAGTCATCCGGGCCTGCGTCGAACGCGGCGTGCCGGTGATGCCCGGCGCGCTCACGCCGACCGAGATCTTCACGGCCTGGAGCCTCGGGGCGCGCATGGTGAAGGTTTTCCCCGCCGACACGCTCGGGCCGGCGCACATCAAGGCCGTCAAGGCGCCGTTCCCGGAGATCCCACTGATGCCGACGGGCGGCGTGACGCCGGAGACGCTGCCGGCCTTCCGCAAGGCGGGCGCGGATGCGTTCGGCGTGGGCGGCCCGCTCTTCGATGCGGCACGGGCGACCGCGCAGGACTGGGACTGGTTCCGCGATCGTGCCCGGCAGTTCGCGGAAGCCTACGCCCGATCGGCCGAGGCATGATCGGCGATGCGGCGCGGCCTCATTCGTGCCGGAGGGCCTCGACGGGATCCATCTTCGCGGCCCGGAGCGCGGGATAGAGGCCGAACACCACGCCGACGAGCGCCGAGATGGTGAAGGCGGCGAGCGGCGACCAGAACGTGATGATGGTCTTCATGCCGGCCGCGGCGGAGACGGCGAAGGGGATGGCGATGCCGAGCAGCACGCCGATCGCGCCGCCCGCGCCGCTGAGCAGCACGGCCTCGATCAGGAACTGCGTGGTGATGTCGCGCTGCTTCGCGCCGAGCGCGCGGCGGATGCCGATCTCGCGGGTCCGCTCGGTGACGTTCGCCAGCATGATGTTCATGATGCCGATGCCGCCGACGAGCAGCGAGATCGCCGCGATCGAGCCGAGCACGATGTTGAAGATGCGCTTGGTCTTCTCCTTCTGGCGGAGCAGCTCCAGCGGGACGACCACGTCGTAGTCCTTCTTCTTGTGGTTCCGCTCCATGAGGTCCTTCACCGCGAGCGACACGGCGACGACCTTCTCCGGGTCGTCCACCTTCACGGTGACCTCGTGCAGGGCGACGCGCTCGCGCTCGAAGCTGCCGCTCCGGCGCTTGAACAGCACCTCGCCGTACCGGCGGCGCGCCGTCTCCAGCGGGATGTACATGCGGTCGACGGCCTGCTGCGCGGACGATTGCCCGGTGTCGTCGCCCTTGGCGCGGCTGAGCGGCTCCATGATGCCGATGACGCGGTAGTACTGGTCGCCGATGCGGACGGTCTTGCCCAAGGGCGCTTCCAGCGGGAACAGGCGCCGGGCCATCTCGGCGCCGAGGGCGCAGACGTTCTCGGCGGCCGTCTGGTCGGTCTCGGTGAAGAACCGACCCGACGCGACCCGGTGGTTCCGCATGGCGGGATACCACGACACGGTGCCGACGACCTCGGCATCGACGCGGATGGTGATGTTCCAGACGTATTCCCGCATGACGCGGGCCGGCACGATGGTGGTGACGCCGGGGATGGTCGCCTGGATGCGGGAGATGTCCTCGTACTTGATGCCGTAATCGAGGGTGAAGTTGTTCTGGTTGTTGGAGATCTTCTGGTCCTCGGGCGGCTTCACGCTGCGGAGGATGATGTTCTGGGAGCCGAGGTTCTTGATCTGCTCCTGCGCCTCGAAGCTGGCGCCCTCGCCGATCGCGAGCATGGCGATCACCGAGCACACGCCGAACACGATGCCGAGCACGGTCAGCAGCGAGCGCAGGCGGTGGAGCCAGAGCGACCTCAGCCCGAGGCGGACGGAGCGCCGCAGGCGGGAGGAAGGGAAGATGGGGAGTCCGCTGATCACACGAATGAGGCGAATGGATTAGTCTTGGACGGGCAACCAACGGCCATCATCGCCGAGCCGGGTGATGCGTGGTTTCCCGCGGTCCGGTGTGAGGACGAGACGTTCATACTCGAGACGAGGATGCTTGCCGAAGTTCACCAGCAGACCCAGCTGGTGGCCGGTCGCTTTGAGATAGTTGATGACCTGGGCGCGATGTTCACCGCATAGGGCCGACAACGCCTTGATCTCGAGCACGATCTTCTCGTAGCAGACGAAATCCGGCCGGAACGTGCTCCTTAGCCTTCTCTCACGATACGCGAGACCGATCTCCTGTTGCGCTTCCGACGGGACGCCCGACAGCTCGAATTCGATCATCAGGCACTCTTGATAGACCGGTTCGGAGAACCCGCTGCCCATCTCGTTATGGACTTTGAAGCACGCGCCCATGATCGCGTAGCTCTCCTCGGGGAAGATGATGTCACCTAGCATAGCTCATTTGCTCCATTCGTGGGATCCGCGGACTCTCATCGCCGGGTATCGGATTCCAGCTGGCCGTCGCGCAGGCGGACGATCCGCTGGGAACGTTCGCCGACGCTCGGGTCGTGCGTGACCATGACGAGCGTCTTGCCGGCGGTGTTGAGCTCGTCGAACAGCGACAAGATCTCGCGGCCGGAACTGGAGTCGAGGTTGCCGGTCGCCTCGTCCGCGAGGAGGACGAGCGGATCGCTGGCGAGCGCGCGGGCGATGGCGACGCGCTGCTGCTGTCCGCCGGACAGCTCGAAGGGCTTGTGGTCGAGCCGCCGATCCAAGCCGACGCGCTTCGCGAGACCGGTCGCGATGGCGCGCGCCTCCTCGTCGGAACGGCCTTGGTAGAAGAGCGGGACCTCGATGTTCTCCAGCACGTTGAGCTGCTGGATCAGGTTGTAGCTCTGGAAGATGAACCCGAGCCGGCGTCCGCGGATGTCGGACAAGGCGTCGTCGTCGAGCGCCGAGATGTCCGTCCCGCCGAGCAGGTAACGGCCCTCGGTCGGCCGGTCGAGGCAGCCGAGCAGGTTGAGCAGCGTGGATTTGCCGCAGCCGGACGGCCCCATGATGGCGACGTATTCGCCGGCGCCGATGTCGAGCGATAACCCGCGCAACGCCTCGACGACGACGTCGCCCATCCGGTACGAGCGGCGCACGCCCTGCAGGCTGACGATGGGCTGGGGAGCGCTCACCGGCTGGCGGTCTGCTTGGCCGGCGCGGCGGCGGGCTTGGCATCGGCGGGCTTCTTGCCGTCGTTGCCGGGATGCTCGCTGTCCGGGGCGCGGAGCAGCACGGCGTCGCCGGCCTTCACGCCGCGCTTGATCTCGATGAACTCGTCGGTGAACTCCCCGGCCTCGACCTCGATCGGCGCGGGTTTGCGGCCGGGCTGGAAGACGACGGTCTTGCCGTCGCGCTGGCTCACGGCCTGGAGCGGCACATAGACCACGTCGTCGAGCCGCTTCACCATGATCTCGATCTTGGCGCTCATGCCCGGCTTGAGCCATTCGCGCGTGCCTTCGACGGCGATGGTCGTGGTGTAGAGCTTCATGTCCGGGTTCATCCACCGGTTCTCCGAATCGGGCAGCACGCCGACCTTGGTGACGTCGCCGGTGAGAGGGTCGTCGGGGAAGGCGTCGGCCGTGATCCGGACCTTGAGGCCTTTCTTCACCTTCTTGATGTGCGATTCGTGGACGCCCACGTTCACGCCCATCTTCTTCGGGTCGGGGATGGTGATCAAGGCCTGCCGCTCGAACACCTGCGAACCGACCGCGATGCGTTCGTTGTTGTTCCAGTAGGAACGCTGGTTGCCGCCGCCGTACACGACGAGGCCGGGCGTCTTGGCGTGGAGCAGGCACTTGGTGATCTGGGCGGCGAGCTCGTCGCGGTTCTCCTTCTCGATCTGGAAGCGGCCTTGGGCGCCCTTCAGCTTGGCCTCGGACTGGGCGAGCTTGGACACCGATTCCTTGCGGGAGCGGATGAGGCCCTGGAGCGCCTCGTCGAACTTGCCGAGCGTCTCCTCGGCCAACTTCGGGAACTCATAACGCACGAACAGGTCGCGGGCGGTGGCCGCGGCGTCGACCTTGAGGCGGGCCTGTTCGGAGCCGATCTGGTCGTTCTCGAGCTCGCTCTTGGTGACGAAGCCTTTCTCGAAGAGGCGTTTCGTGCCGGTGAGCTTCGTCTCGGCCTGGCCTGAGGCGGTCTTGGCGACCAGCAGCTCGTCCTCGCGCTTGCGGAGCTCCTGTTTGGCGGCGCCGTCGGCGAGCAGCTCGGCGCGGGCGTAGCGGGTGAAATCGACGACGAAATGGTTCGTGGCGACCGCGGCGGTGCTGTTGGTGAGCAGGTCCTCACGCAGGCCGAGCTTGTCGACGATCTCGCCGGTGATCTTGGCGCCGAGATATTTTTCCAGGTCCATCAGGCCGAAGCGCGCCTTCTGCTCGGCGGCCTTGATATCGGTCTTGTTCTGGTTCACCTGGATCTCGAAGGCCTGCTGCGCCTCGGTGAGGCCCGAGACGGTGCTCTGGAAGGTGATGTCCTGGTTGACGAGGTTCTGCTTGAGCTTCGAGGAATCCAGCTCGACGAGGACCTTGTTGGTCTTCACGTCGTCCTCGGTGACCAGGTAGCCCTCGTCGACGATCTTGAGGATCTTCACCGGTTCGCCGCGGACCTCGGAGCGGATCTCCTGGGATTGGAGCGCCTCGATGCTGCCGCCCACGAGGACCTTGATGTCGAGCGGCCCGCGCTTGGCGACGATCGTGAGGTTGTCATCGGTGCCTTTCGCGGGACGCACCGCCACCCAGAGGAGCCACAGCAGCGCGAGGCTGCCGAGCGCGAGCTGCCAGCGAGGGCGGGAACGGAGGAAGGCGGGAAAGGTCATGGGAGAAAAATGCGGCCGTGAGCGGGCGAGTGGGCGAAAGAGCAGGTATAAGGCCGGCGGGGGAGACCTTGGGCTTTCTGGCCCGCTTGCCCAATGGCTTTCCGGCCTGGTCGGGTGGATCGGTTCATGGCTTGGGGGTCATGTCCGGCGCGGTGGGCACGGGGGCCTCGAACCACGAACCGTCGTCGCGGACGAAGAGCAGGCCCATGTCGCGCCAGTAGCGGAGACGGGCGAGGTTGTAGTTCACCAGCGCGGCGGTGCGGGCGTTGCGGGCTGAGTTGAGGTCGGCCTGGGCGTCGAGCAGGTCGCGGGTCTGGCCGCGGCCCAGTTGCATCCGCAGCTCCTGTTCCTCGACGCGGCGGTCACCCAGCTTGACGCCCAGCTCGGAGTTCTCGTGGTTGCGCCGCGCCTGCTCGATCGATCGCCAATCGCTCGCGACCTGGAGCCGGACGTTGTCCACCGCAAGCGCGAACTCCCGCTTGGAGCGTTCGGCGCCGATGATCGCGCGCCGGAACTGGTTCCGCTGGCTCTTGCGATCGAGCCCGAGGTCCAGCTGCAGTCCCGCGTTCCACTGGTAAAGACTCGGGTCAGGGACCGGGATGCCGGTGGTCTTGGAATTGGAGAAGCCCGCGCCGGCGACGGCATCGATCTGCGGCAGGAGGTTGTGCTTGGCGATGGGCACCCGACGGGCGGCGTCCTCGACCTGCTCGCGGCCGGTCTGGAGGTCGAGACGCGTGGCCAGCGCGACCGGGACGGCTTGTTCCACGGGGACTCCGGGCTCGGCGATCTTCAGCCGCGCGAGCTCGCGGTCGTCGAGCACGACTTTGGACGTGACCGGGATGCCAAGGCTGATCTTGAAGCGGTCCAGCGCCTCCCGGTAGCCCCGGACCGATTCGCCCCAGCGCGTCTCCGAGTTGAGCTCGGCCTGGCGGAACTGGTCGAGCGACGCGCTGGGGCGCTGGCCTTCGTCGGCGAAGGCCCGTTCGCGGGCGACGTTCTGCCGGGACCGGGCGAGGTCGAGGAACGAGTTCTTCGCGGTGTCCCTCGCCTGGAGCACGTTGTAATAGGCCGCCGCGGTGTCGACCGCGAAAGTCTGGCGGTACTGCGCAAAATCGCGCAACCCGTAGAGCAGGGTCCGCTCGGCCTGCGTGAGCGTCTCCATGGTGGCCTTGAAACCGGCGCCCCGCAGCAGCGGTTGCGTGAGCGTGGCCCCGAGACGGGTCGAAGCGTTCTGCCCGGAACCGCCCGCCAGGTAACGGAAGAAATCGGTGGTGAAATCGGTCGAGAGCCGCGCGCCGGTCGCCAGCATCCAGTTCAGCCCGAAGTCCCCGAACCCGGTGACGACCTGGTTCCCGTTCCGCAGCGCGGTGGTCTGCTGCTGGGTGATCGGATCGATGCCGTTGACGCGTTGCGGCGTGTCGTTGCGGACGCTTCCGGCGCCGCGCGCGCCGAAGATCGGCGTGAGGTCGTGGCGGGCGAGCGAGAGGTCGAGCGCGGAGAGATAGAGCAGCTCTTTGCGTGTCTGGTAATCGCGGCTCTGCCGGACGGCGAGATCAAGACAGATGTCGAGCGGCAGCACCCGCGCCTCGCGTTCGGAGAGCGCTTCCGCGCCCAGGAAATCTGCGGGCGCGGGCGCCGTGGCCAACGTGCCAAGCTCGATCGGGACGCGCGGCTCGATGGTGAAGTTCGTGTCCATGTTGGGGACACGGGGCGTCTTCTCGCGGATGAGCTTGGCGGCCTCGCGGTCGGCGGAGCCCTTCCAATATTTCGACGAGCAGCCGGTCCCGAGCGCTGCCATCACGAGGATAGCGGCGGCTGGGACTGCCCGGACCGGCGGGAGGATGGACTTCACTAGGTGGATCGACTGGCGTGGACCGACAGGACGAATCTGCGTTCAAGATTTGTCCATGCAAGTTTCTCAGGTGCAACGCCGGCGGAACGGAAAAGTTAGTGACGGACCGGTGACGGATCGCGGAGATCTGCGGCGAGGCCGATCTCCTTGGACGGACGGCGCCCGTGGTGGCGAGACCTATATCAGTTCGTGGCGGGGCCGGCCGACGCGGGACGGATGCCTCCGCCCGCGGGCGGGATGAGCTCGTCGAGGTCCACGATACCGTCCTTGCGGGCGCGGATCCGCCGGGTCCCTGTGCCCTTCACGGCGTAGAGCGTGCTCTCGACCCGATAATCGGCCTTGTGCGTGTCGTAGATGCGGTAGGCGGCGCGGGCGAGGCGGAAGGTGCTGAGGTTGACGGTGACCTGCTGGGTGGTCGTGGCGAGGCGCGGCACATCGACACGCTCGTTGCTCAGGCCTTGGCCGACGTAGACGCCGTTGAGATAGATCTTGTGGGCGGCGCCATCGAGGGCGATGGCTTCGGGCGAGGCGTTCTGCAGCCGCAAGGTGAA
Source organism: Verrucomicrobiota bacterium (assembly GCA_038226425.1). Taxonomy (GTDB): domain Bacteria; phylum Verrucomicrobiota; class Verrucomicrobiia; order Limisphaerales; family UBA9464; genus CAIVQB01. The sequence goes on along the minus strand of JBBRQL010000007.1, from coordinate 30,937 downwards.
GACGAACTGGAACTCGCCCTCGCTGCCTTTGGCCGAATCGACCCGGACCAAGGTGACATCGAAATCCCCGTCGTCCTGCGGCGTGGCGCAGCCCGCGAACAGCATCGCGATCAGGGGCGCGACGAACATCAGCCGATCGCAACGTCTCAGGAAGGGGCGCATTTGCGGTCCATCCTACTGGTCGGGTCGGTCCGGACAAGCTTTGGCGTCGCGCGGACCCGCGTCTGGGGTCCGGGGTCTGAGGTCACAAGTCTCAAGTCTCAGGTCCGAAGTCAGTGTGCGTCCGATGGTCGGCGATTGGTGTTGAGGGCCCGGTGTCCGGCGTGTCCGTCAAGGCAGGAAGCTGGACTTGCCCACTTGAGACCAGACACCTGAGACCTTGGACCTTGGACCTTGGACCTGAGACCTCGCCCCCCGGCGCCCCGCCAACAGACGGGGCAAGATTCGCAACCTGCGGGTGGCGCGACGCGGATGCGCGACCTAGCGTGTCCCCATGAGAACCAAGGCCATCGTTCACGCACTTCCGAACCGCTTGACCCGCTCGATGCTCTTGGCCGGCCTCGGGGCGGTGCTCGCCGTGCGGGCCGCGGCCGATCCGGACACGGTCGAAGTCATGCAGCACAAGCTCGCGCATTCGCAGGCCGTCCTCCGCGGCATCGCGCTCCAGGATTTCCCGCTCATCCATACCAACGCGTTGCAGTTGGTGAAGCTCAGCCAGATGAGCGGATGGCAGGCGCGGCAGACGCCGGAGTACGAGCTGTTCACGGTGGAGTTCCGGCGACATGCCGACGCCTTGGTCAAGGCGTCGAAGTCCAAGAACATCGATGCCGCGACCTTGGCGTACACGCAGATGACCTTCAGCTGCGTGAGCTGCCACAAATATATCCGCGGCAACAGCCCCATCCGGGCGTCGTTGTCGAAACCTTGATGGGTGGCGGTGCGGTCGGGTGAGGTCCTCGTCTTGCGTTCGGTGTCTGGGGTGAGTTGGGAAAACGCTCGGCGGGGACTTCTCCGGACCGTACCGGCCGGTCGAATGGAATCGGACGAGAAGGTGGCGTGAACTTGCCCCTGCCGCGGCCTTCCCGCACCTTCCGCCCCATGAGTCTGCTGCCGTTCACCGATCTGCCCGTCCATTCGCCGCGCCGTTTCGTGCCCGCCGTCATCGACCTCGGCGATTGGGCGCAGGTCGCGCCGTTGTTCGATCTGCTGGAGGCCCGCGCGGCGCAGGTGGCGACGGTCGAGGACTTGGAGCGGTGGATCCTCGACGGCGGCGAGCTGGGCGCGGCCCTCGATGAAGAGGGCGCCAAGCGCTACATCGCGATGACCTGCCACACGGATAGCCCGGAGGCGGAGAAGGCGTATCTCCATTTCGTCGAGAAGCTCGAACCCGAGCTGAAGCCGAGGCAGTTCCAGCTCGCGAGACTCTATCTCGACCATCCGCTCCGTGCGCGGTTGCCGGAGGCGCGCTACGAGGTGTACGACCGCGACACCCGGCTCCGCGTGGAGCTCTACCGGGACGAGAACGTGGCGCTGGAGACCGAGGAGGCGAAGCTCGGCAACGAGTACAACAAGCTGGTCGGCTCGCTCACCGTGAAGTTCCGCGGCGAGGAGAAGACCTTGCCGGCGATGGGCCGCTTCCAGGAGGAACCCGACCGCGCGCTCCGCGAAGAGACCTGGAAGCTCGTCGCCGGGCGCCGCGTGGCCGAGGCGGACAAGTTCGACGACCTGCTCGACGGCCTCATCCGCCTGCGCCAGCAGATCGCCAAGAACGCCGGCTTCGACAACTACCGCGACTACGCCTTCAAGCTCCGCGGGCGCTTCGACTACACGCCGGAAGATTGCGGACGCTTCCACGACGCCATCGCCACCGAAGTGATGCCCGTGCTGCGCGCGCAACAGGCCCGGCGCAAGCAGCAGCTCGGCGTCGACCGGTTGCGGTCGTGGGACCTCGCGGTGGATCCGCTCAACCGGCCGCCGTTGCGGCCGTTCAGCGATTCGGCGCAGATGGAGAAGGGGAGCCAGGCCATCTTCGACCGCCTCGACCCCGGCCTGGCGAGCGGCTTCGCGACCATGCGCGAGCTCCGGTTGCTCGACCTCGACAACCGCAAGGGCAAGGCGCCCGGCGGCTACCAGAGCACGCTCAGCGAATCCCGCCTGCCGTTCATCTTCATGAACTCCGTCGGGCTCCAGCGCGACGTGGAGACCATCCTGCACGAGGCCGGCCACGCTTTCCACGCGCTGGCGACCCAGGACGAGGACCTCTACGCCTACCGCGGCGCGCCGATCGAGTTCTGCGAGGTCGCCTCGATGGCGATGGAATTGCTCGCGGCGCCGCACCTCGACGTCTTCTACAGCGAGGCCGACGCCCAGCGCGCCCGCCGCGTCCACCTCGAGGGCATCGTCGGCGTGTTCCCCTGGATCGCGACGGTGGACGCCTTCCAGCACTGGATCTACACGCATCCCGGCCACACCCGCGATGAGCGCCGGGCCGCATGGCTGGCGTTGATGGACCGCTTCGGCGGCGACGTCGATTGGTCCGGCTGCGAGGCCGCGCGGGCGGATCTCTGGCACAAGCAGCTGCACATCTTCCTGTATCCCTTCTACTACGTGGAATACGGGATCGCGCAGCTCGGCGCGCTCCAGGTCTGGGCGAACTCGAAGGCCGATCAACCGAAAGCGTTGGCCGACTACAAGGCCGGCCTCGCGCTCGGCGGGTCGCGACCGCTGCCCGAGCTCTTCGCCAAGGCGGGCTGCCGCTTCGATTTCACCCGGGAGACGCTGGCGCCGCTCACCGAGCTCGTCCGTGCCGAGCTGGCGCAGCTCGGCTGAACGACCCGACCACCGATCAGGATGAGTGGAACCACGCAAGAAACCTCGAGAGCATCGGGCCCGCCGCCGCTGTCATGGCGGTCGGCCACCGCGGTGCTCATCGTGCTCAACCTCGTGGTGTACCTGGTCGAACGCCGTTTCGCGCTGCCCGACAACCTCGCGCTCAGCTTGCGCGGTGTCGCCGGGGGCGCGTGGTGGGAGTTCATCTCGTACCAGTTCATGCACGGCGGCTGGATGCACCTTGGCTTCAACCTGCTGTTCCTCCATTCGCTCGGACCGGTGCTCGAGGACACCATCGGCGCCAAGCGGTTCACGTTGCTCTACCTGGGCAGCGGCGCGTTCGGCGGGGCGGTTCACCTGATGGGGGCCCTCCTGTCGCCACGCATCTTCGGGCATCCGGTGGTCGGAGCGTCCGCGGGCCTGTGCGGGCTGCTTTCGGCGCTGTGCGCGATCTACGCGGAGGAGCCGATGGAGCTGCGCCTGCTGTTCCTGTTCCCGGTGGTGATGCGTGCGAAGTTCCTGCTGCTCGGCACCGCGCTGATGAGCATGGCCGGGACGGTCTTGCCCTTCGGCAACGTCGCTCACCTCGCGCACCTCGGCGGGCTGGTCGGCGGGCTGCTCTGCCTGAACTTCATGGACGTGAAGCCGCTGGAGCTCGAGCCGCCGCCGGCATCGCCGCCCGGGCGGTGAAACCGGCCGTTGAATTCGCGCCGTCTCCGACTAGCTTCAGCGCGTGCTCGCCGACCGAGATTACATGAGGGACACCGGGTCCCGCGTCCCGTGGTCCATGACGGTCTGGATCATGTCCGCGTTGGTCATCGTGTTCGCGGCGGCCCAGATCGACGAAGTCTACTTCAGGTCCGGCATCGTCCGGCACCTGATGCTCAGCGTGGAAGGCATCCAGCACGGGGAGGTCTGGCGGCTCCTCACGTTCCAGTTCCTCCACGGCGGTCTGATGCATCTCGTGGGGAACCTGCTGGGTCTCTGGTTCTGCGGCCGCTTCATCGAGACCGTCACGGGGCCGTGGCGCTTCCTGCTGCTGTATCTCGGGTCGGGCGTGTTCGGCGGGCTGTTGCAGATGCTCTTGGCGTGGCAGCTACCGGCCTGGTTCGGAGGGCCGGTCCTCGGTGCCTCGGCCGGGGTGATGGCTCTGGTCGCCCTGTTCTGCCTGCTCCAGCCGGAGGCGGAATTCTTGGTCTTCTTCGTCGTGCCGGTGAAGGCGCGCGTCATCCTGATCGCGGAGGTGTGCATCGCGGTGTTCTTCACCTTGGTGCCCGAGCGTGGCGGCGCGGTGGCCCACGCGGCCCATCTCGGCGGGATCATCGCCGCGGTCTTCTTCTTCCGGGCGCGCTGGCACGACGAGCTGATGCCGCTCCCGTGGCAAGGTCTGGCCTCGCGGTTCCAGAAACGTCCGAAGAGGCGGCCGATGGCCCCGGTCCTCACGCCGCGCTTCGTCTCCACCTCCGCCCCGAAGGCCGAGCCCGTGGCGGACGACGCGGATTACATCAGCCGCGAAGTCGATCCCATCCTCGACAAGATCGCCGCGCACGGCCTGCAGAGCCTGACCGAACGCGAGAAGAAGGTCCTCCAGACCGCGCGCGACCGGATGCCGAAGCGCTGAGCCGCCGCGTGCCCGGGGCCGCGGGGTGCGGTCAGAGAGGCGGAAACCTGTCGATGTCCGATCGGTTGTGCCGACGATTTGGACCGTCGTGCGAAGAAGCTCGGACGACCGGCAAGAAACGGCGTCAGCAGATAGCAGGTCCGCGATGCAGCGGAGTGCGGCTTGCTCGACAAAAAGAGATAAATCTGGAAAGCAGGAAAACAGGAACGGAGCCTGCAAAGCCTCAGTTTTCCTGCTTTCTTGTTTTCCAGATTCAATTTCCGGCCGGTGTTTTCTACGGACGAAGTGCAACTCTGCGCCGGGTGCGGCGTCCGCCACTTCGGATCGCACCCGGGGCCGCGCCCGGACTCGACTCCGATCCGCCGGCTCCGGTAGTTTTACAGGCCGATGATCCAACGCTATTCGCGGCCCGAGATGCGGGCCATCTGGACCGACGAGAACCGCCTCAAGATCTGGCTCCAGATCGAGATGCTTGCCAGCGAGGCCTTGGCCCGGGCCGGCATCGTGCCCGCCGCCGACCTCGCCAAGATGAAGGCCGGCGCCGAGAAGTGCTTCGCCGACACCAAGGCGCTCACCGAACGGGCCAAGGAGCTGGAGAAGACGCTCAACCACGACGTGATCGGCTTCACCACCGCGGTGGCCGAGCAGATCGACGACCGCGCGAGCCGTTGGCTGCACTTCGGCCTCACCAGTTCCGATATCGTGGACACCGCCTTCGCCGTCCAGATGGTCCAGAGCGCGGACATCCTGGTCCGGGATGTCGAGACGCTGCTGCCGGTGATCGCCCGGCGGGCCAAGGAGCACAAGCGGACGCCCTGCATCGGCCGCAGCCACGGCATCCACGGCGAGCCCACGACGTTCGGTCTCAAGCTGGCGCTGATGCACGAGGAGTTCTCCCGCGCGTTGTCGCGGTTGCGGCACGTCCGCGAGGTCGTCGCCGTCGGCAAGCTCTCCGGTGCCGTCGGCACCAACGCGCACCTCTCGCCCGACGTCGAGGAGCAGGTCTGCCGCGCGCTCGGGCTGCGGCCCGCGCCCATCGCCACCCAGGTCGTGCAGCGCGACATCCATGCCGAGTTCATGAACTGCCTGGCGCTCGTCGGCGCGGGCTTCGAGCACTGGGGCGTGGAGTTCCGCCATCTCCAGCGCACGGAGGTCCTGGAGGCCGAGGAACCCTTCACCAAGGGCCAGAAAGGCAGCAGCGCCATGCCGCACAAGCGCAACCCGATCACATGGGAACGCCTCACCGGCCTTGCCCGCGTGCTGCGCGGCAACGCCGTCGCGGCCATGGAGAACGTCGCCCTCTGGCACGAGCGCGACATCAGCCATAGCAGCGTCGAGCGAATCATCTTCCCCGATTCCTGCACGCTGCTCGACTACATGTTCGGCCTGCTCACGCGCCTGATGGACGGCCTGCTGGTCTACCCCGAGAACATGCGCAAGAACCTCGGCCTGAGCCTCGGCATGTGGAACAGCCAGACCGTGCTGCTCGCGCTCATCCGCAAGGGCCTGACCCGCGAGGACGCCTACGCGCTCGTCCAGCGCAACGCGATGAAGACCTGGGAAGTGAAGCACGCCGGCCGTGACGACGCCGATTTCTTGGAAGTGCTCCGGTCGGATGCCGAGGTCGCCGCCCACTTCGCGCCCGGCGAGCTCGAGAAGCTGTGCTCCATCGAGTTCCACCTGAAAGAAGTGGAGAACCGGTTCCAGAAGCTGGGGCTGTGAGCCGGGACGACGCTGTCGCACCTCTCGGCGACATCCGCCGTACCAAGTAGCACCGGCGTCTCGCCGGTTGCGGACAGGTTCGGCCGTCCCCATCGGACGGCGTACAGGAAATCCCTCTCAAGTCGGACGGCCAGTCGGGCTGACGGGCGGCTGAGGCAGGCGAGACGCCTGCGCTACATCGAACTCCGACGGCATCGTTCCGGCTGAGGTGGTGGGACGACGCAGCCGCTCCGCAGGACAGCGACGTCCTCGGTAGAACGGACGGTCCGGTCGCGTCCGACGACGGGCAAAGATCTGTTGATCCCTTTCGCGGCTGCTTTGCGCATGTCACTGCGGTATGTCCACACCAGCACCCATGAGCAGCCCCGACAGTTCCGACGAGACTCTTTTCGCCGCCGCGCTCCAGCGGGAGACGTCCGCGAAGCGCGCCGCCTATCTGGACGAAGCCTGCGCGGGCAAGCCCGACCTGCGCCGCCGCGTCGAGGAACTCCTGCGCGCCAGCGACGACGCCCCCACGTTTCTCGAACGTCCCGTCGGCCAGCCGCGCAAACCCGCCGCCGATGCCCCGGCGCCCGCGACCATCAAGATCGGCTTCACCGACCTCGGTCCGGCCGAGGAAGGCCCCGGGACGCGCATCGGCCGCTACAAAGTCCTCCAGCAGATCGGCGAGGGCGGCTGCGGCACCGTGTTCATGGCCGAGCAGGAGGAACCGGTCCGCCGCCGGGTCGCGCTCAAGGTCATCAAGCTCGGCATGGACACGAAGTCCGTGGTCGCCCGGTTCGAGGCGGAGCGGCAGGCGCTGGCGATGATGGACCATCCGAACATCGCCAAGGTGCTCGACGCCGGGGCGACCGAATCCGGCCGGCCGTTCTTCGTGATGGAGCTGGTCCGCGGCATCCCCATCACGCGCTACTGCGACGAGAACCATCTCAGCACCGTGGACCGCCTGAAGCTGTTCATCAAGGTGTGCCAGGCCATCCAGCACGCGCACCAGAAGGGGATCATCCACCGCGACATCAAGCCGTCGAACATCCTCGTCACGCTGCACGACGGCGTGCCGGTGCCGAAGGTCATCGACTTCGGCATCGCCAAAGCCACCGAGCAGAAGCTCACCGACAAGACGCTGTTCACGGCCTTCGAGCAATTCATCGGCACGCCGGCCTACATGAGCCCGGAGCAGGCGGAGATGAGCGGCTTGGACATCGACACGCGGGCCGATATCTACGCGCTCGGCGTGCTGCTCTACGAGCTGCTGGCGGGCAGCACGCCGTTCGACGCGAAGACGCTGATGGCCTCGGGCATCGATGCGATGCGCAAGACGATCCGGGAGCAGGAGCCGCAACGCCCGAGCACGCGGCTGACGCTGGAATTGGGCCGTCTCGGCACCACTGCTCCTGGGAGCGCCGGCATCCCTGCCGGCGGCGGGCGTGGGGAAGCCGGCAGGATGCCGGCGCTCCCGGGCCGCGCGAGCGGACCGCCTCCCGAGGACCAGAAACGGGCCCAGCAGCTCCGGCAGGACATCGCGCTGCTGCGGGGCGACCTCGACTGGATCGTGATGAAGTGTCTGGAGAAGGACCGCACCCGCCGTTACGAGACCGCCAACGGCTTGGCCGCGGACCTGACGCGACACCTGACCAACGAACCCGTCCAGGCCCGGCCGCCGAGCCAATGGTATCGCTTCCAGAAGGCCTACCGGCGCAACCGCATCTCTTTCACCGCGGCAGCCTGCGTCCTCGTCTCGCTGGTCATCGCCTTGGCCTTCATCTGGGTCGCGGCAAAGCGCGCGGGTTTGGCGCGGGTTCATGAATCCATCCAGCGGAACCTCGCCGAGCAGCAGCGAAACAAGGCCGAGGCGGCCCAAAAACGGGCCGAGACCGAGCAGCAGCGCGCCGATGCCCAGTCGCAGAAGGCCACTGAGAGCCAGCAACAGTCTCGCCGCTTGCTCTACGCGGCCGACATGAATCTCGCCCAGCAATCGCTCAAGCAGAACAATCTCGGTCGCGCGCGCCGGTTGCTGGAACGACATCGGCCGCAGCCGGGCGAGGAAGACCTGCGCGGCTGGGAGTGGCGCTATCTCTGGCAACTCACCCGCAGCAGCGCCCTCGTCACGGTCACCAACCGGCCGGTGCGCGGATGGGATCTCAGCTTCTCCCCGGATGGCAGCCGTCTGGCGGTTGGTTGGGAGGATGGGCAGGTAGACTTGTGGGATGTCCTGGGCCGGCGGTTGCTTCGCAATTTGGCGGGTCGCGGAAAACTTGGTGCTGCACACGTGGCCTTTTCGCCAGTTCGCAATCTTCTAGCGGCCACCTCCGAAATTGGCGGAGTCACTTTGTATGATCTCGACTCCGGTCGAGAGTCGGTCTTTCGGCGAACTTCCAAACCCGATTGGGATTCGGTCCGTGACATTTCATTTTCACCGGATGGTTCCAAACTGGTGATCTTCGCGACAACTCTTGGCTCAACCAATAGTCTCGCCGAAGTCTGCGTGGCGGATGTGTCCTCCTCCGTAATTGAAACCCGGCATTCAGCCCCATTCGACAGTGCTGTTTTCTTTGGCGCGGCTCGTCTGTCTCCCGACAACCGGCGTCTCTATCTGGCGCGTTCCCATGAAGAAGGGAACCGCTATAGCATCCAGTGCCTTGATCTCTCTGACGGTCGACAGGTTTGGCAGACTGAAACCCAGCCAGGCTTGGGGGTGTCCGCCCTCGCGCTCTCTTCCGACGGAAAGTTGCTCGTTTCCGGATCAGGCTATGAAGACTCCACCATCCGCGTCTGGGATGTGGCGACCGGCCGACTTTTGCGACAGGTTGACGGGCACAGCGGCTGGGTCACGATGATGCTCTTCTCGAAGGACGGACGGCAGTTGGTCTCCTCCGCGACGGATCAGACCATCCGTTTTTGGGACACCGGCACCTGGTCTGAGACCAAGGTGCTCCGCGGTCACAACGATGAAGTGAATGGCGTTGCGATCGCGGACTCGGCCCAGCTGGTCGCCAGCGCGAGCAAGGACGGGGATCTTATGTTGTGGCGAGCGGATGCGAAAAGCGCCACCGGTGGATACCGCCTTTTGCCGGAAGAATTCCAGGGTGACATTGCGCCAGTGGGTCAGGCGCACGTCATGTTTCCCGCGCAAAACTACGAACTCAAGTTGTTCGACCTCAAGAGCGACCGCCCGCCGATCACGCTGCATGAAATAGCATTTTCCACGAACGTCGTTACAAGCTGGCTAGGCACCAACCTTATCCAGTGGAATGGAACCAATCAGATTCTCGTCCGTGAGCTACGTGGAACGGAGTTCATCCAACGTGGCGCAGTCACGCTCGACACCGGTAAAACCCCGGTGTCCCTAGCCTACAGCGCCGCTCGGCAACTTGTAGCGTGGACCGAAGCGGCCTCCACGAACTCGGTTTATCTAATGAGCCTCGTAGCACCCGGCCGTCGTATTGAGCTTAAGAGTGATGTCGCCGTGCTGGGACTCCGAAATTTCAACCAGGATGGACATTACTTGGAAGCTATCTTGGGAGTTCAGACTGAAACTTGGACTGAGTCTGCATCGTCGTGGTGTGTTTGGGATATCGATTCGGGGCGAGTCGTAGCCTCAGACCAAGGATACGGATTCGGCACCTTTGCCACTAACGGGCGAGTGTTTGTTGTATCAAATATGAAAGGACAAAACCATGAAACCGTCTTCTACGATTTGTCCCATCCCGAGCTGGCGCCTCGGCGGGTTCCGGGCCGCGATGCTTTTCATGCTTTGGATGTTTCGCCGGATGGTGGGCTGGTGGCGTCTGCAAACGAGGCTGGGCAGGTGGAGTTGTTTGATCCTGCCAAAGGGGAGCTGATCGAGATTCTCCACGGCCATCTCAACGCGGCCTTCGGCGTTGCCTTCTCCCCGGATGGGCGGCGGCTGATCTCCAGCGCCTTGGGGCGGGAAGCCGTCAAGCTCTGGGATGTTGCCACGCATCAGGAGCTGCTCACCTTGGCCGGTACCGGGTCAAACTTAGGGCTAGCCAGGTGGAGTGCCGATGGAGACGTGATCCTCGTCGGCCTTCCGTCGCAGGCATGGCGTGCGCCGTCCTGGGAGGAGATCGCCGCCGCCGAGGCGAAGGAAAAAGCGGAGCTGAAACAGCCATGAACCCGAACCGCGAAGTGACGACGACACGCGACCGGAAGACGGCACGGAAAGGCATGGCTGCGTCAGCAGAGTGTCCCACGCGCCTGGGAGCGCCGGCATCCCTGCCGGCGAGTTGGATAAAAATGGAAAGCGCCCCGGACGAACAAAACGACGCCGGCAGGGATGCCGGCGCTCCCAGAACGCTCCCAGGATCGAGCGCCCGTCAGCGATGGATTCCTCGCGTAAACCGGCTCCGTCGCTGACGCCGAGTTTCTCGTTGGCGTCGCATGACACCGGCCGCGTCGTCACGGATGTCGAGTCGCCCAAGCCGCATCTCGGCTGGCATTCCCGCGTTTATCTGCCGCATTGGGATCACCCCGGGATGATCCAAAGCATCAACTTCCGGCTAGCGGATTCCCTGCCGTCCGCCGTCGTGGAGAAATGGCGGGATGAACTCGCGCTGACTCCCGCCGGCAGGGCTGCCGGTGCTCCCCGAGCGCTCGTCGAGGAGCAGCCCGAGTCTCAGCGCGCCACCGGACTGCGGCGGCGCGTGGAGGGATATCTGGACGCCGGCCACGGAGGATGCTGGCTGCGACAGGCTGACCTGGCCCGACTCGTCGAAGGCGCGCTGCTTCATTTCGACCCGGAACGTTATCGCCTGCTGGCTTGGTGCATCATGCCGGACCACGTCCACGCGCTCATCGAGACGCGGGAAGGGTTCCCTTTGGCCGAGGTCCTGCACTCGTGGAAGTCCTACACCGGCAGCAAGGCAAACCAGTGGTTGCGACGGCGCGGCGAGTTTTGGCAGCGCGAGTATCTGGACCGCTTCATCCGCCATGCCGGGCATCACCAGGCGGTGATCGCCTACATCGAGGAGAACCCCGTGAAGGCAGGACTAGTCCGAGTGAAAACGGACTGGCCCTGGAGCAGCGCCCGTTTTCGCCCGGGAGCGCCGGCATCCCTGCCGGCGAGTTGGATGAAAATAGAAAGCGCCTTGAGCCAAGCGAAAATGCCGGCAGGGATGCCGGCGCTTCCGTCATGAGCGACGTCACCCACATCCTCGCCGCCGTGCGCGCAGGCGACGACGCGGCGGCCGAACGGCTGTTCGAGCTGGTGTATGCGGAGCTGCGGCAGGTCGCCGCGCAGAAGATGGCGGGCGAGTCCGCCGGCCACACGCTCCAGCCCACGGCCCTCGTCCACGAGGCGTGGTTGCGGCTCGGTGCGGACGCCCAGCCGCATTGGCAGAACCGCGCGCACTTCTTCGGGGCCGCCGCGGAGGCGATGCGGCGCATCCTGGTGGACCGCGCCCGGCGCAAGCAGGCCCAGCGCCGCGGCGCCGGCGCGGAGCATGTGGAACTGGACCACCTGGAGATCGCGGGCCCGGTGGACGACGAGCAGCTGCTGGCCCTCGACGAGGCGCTGGGCCGCCTCGCCGCCGTGGACGAGCCGAAGGCCGAGCTGGTGAAGCTGCGCTATTTCGTAGGTCTCACGACCGAGCAGGCGGCGAAGGTCATGAACATCTCCGAGCCGACCGCGAAGCGTTGGTGGGCCTACGCCAAGGCGTGGTTGTTCCGCGAGATGACGTCGAAGATGTGACCCGCGGCCACCGCCGGTCAGCCGCCCGCGAGGATCCGTTCCGCCGCTTGCCGGACGCTGCCGGCCAGCTCCGGCGGGGCGAGCACCTTGGCGGCGCCGCCCCATCCCAGCACCCATCGCTCCACTTCCTGAAGGCTGCCGAGCTTCAGCCTCAGCTCGACCTCGCCGCCCGCTAGCTCGACCAGCTCCTGCGACGGATGCCACCGCTTCTCGCGGATGTAGTCGGCCACGCGCTCGGCGAAACGCAGCACCACGGCGTAGTCGCCCTCCTTGGAGTGGATGCCGAAGCTGTCCCGTAGTTGCCGCTCCAGCGCGAACTTCGCCGGCCGCGTGAAGGTCTTGCCGGTCGGCTTCGCCTCGACGATGCGCGCAGGGACGAAGGTGCGGAGGTCCTTCCGTAGATGGTCGTAGGCGAAGAGGTACCAATCGCCGTTCACGTTCGCCAGGTGGTACGGGTCGACGACGCGTTGCTCGGGCGATTTCGCGCCGGGCTTGCGATAACTCAGTGCGAGCTGGCGGCACTTCTGCATGGCGACGGCGAGCGTGTCCATCACCGGCAGGTTCAGCACCGGCTCGGCGGTGGTGCGGAAGGAGATGGTCTGCTCCCACTCGGCGAGGTTGAGCGACACGGTGTCGGGCAGCGAACGGGCGAGCTTGCGGAAGGCGCCGGCGAGCCGCTTCTCAAAGGGCGTGCCGCGATATTGGTGGAGCGATTTCTCGGCGACGAGCAGGGCGAAGAGCTCGCCCTCGCTGATCTGCAGCGTGGGGAACGACTCGACCTCCTCGGTGTAGCGGTATCCGTTGGCCGAGGCGACGTACTCGAGCGGCAGGTTCATCCGGTCGCGCATGAACTCGAGGTCGCGCTGGATCGTCTTGGTCGTGACCTCCAGCTCGCGCGCCATCGTGGTGGCGTTCGGATTCTTCCCCGCCGCGATGAGCGCGTGGATCCGCATCATCCGCTCCAGCGGAGGACGGGTGTTGGGCATCTCCTTGGACGACGAGGTCGAGCGCTTCACGCGGCGGAGGATGCGGCGGATCGCCCCGGTGCAAAGCGGAAACCCGCGGCGGCGACGTGACGCGGACGGGCACCGGCCGCGGTGGAGAACGCAGGCCGAAGAACGCTTTGCAAAATGCCGCCCAGGCCACCAGTTTCCGCGCCCATGGATTCCGCCGACAAGATGATGTCCCTCGCCGCGCTGCCCGCGTGGCGGGAGGCGTTGCGCGCGTCCGGACGCCGCTTGGTCGTCACCAACGGCGTGTTCGACCTGCTGCACACGGGCCATGTCACCTATCTCGAAGGCGCCAGGGGCCTGGGCGACGCGCTGCTCATCGGCGTGAACGGCGACGACAGCGTCCGTCAGCTCAAGGGCCCGTCGCGTCCGCTCAATCCCGAGGCGGACCGCGCCCGCGTGCTGGCCGGCCTTGGCTGCGTGGATGCCACCTGCGTCTTCCCCGAGATGCGGGCCGTGAATTTCCTGTCCATCGCGCGTCCCGACATCTACGTGAAGGGCGGCGACTACACGCTCGACACCATCGACCAGGACGAACGCCGCGCCGTCGAAGGCCAAGGCGGCAGCATCGTCTTCATCCCGTTCGTGCCCGGCAGATCCACCACCGGCCTCGTCGCCAAGATCCAACGCCTTTGATCCATGAGTGAACCCGTTTCTCCGCTCGCCCCCTTGGGCAACGCGATGGTCCGCGACCTGAAATCCCGCGCGCAGCGCCTCGATGCCGTGCTGAAGGTCGGCAAGGCCGGCCTGACCGACGCCTTCTTCAAATCCCTCGACCAGGCCCTCACGGACCACGAGCTGGTGAAGGTGAAATTCGCCGACCACAAGGACCAGCGGAAGGTGCTCGCGCCCCAGCTCGCCGAGCGGAGCGGCAGCCATCTGGTCACGCTGATCGGCAACGTCGTCGTGCTCTTCCGGCGGCGTCCGACGGCGCCGCCCACGGCGTCCGAGGCGGCCTGATGTCCCAGGTCCGCGGCGCCAACCGGACCGCGATGGCCGGGCTTCCCGCGCCCGGCGCGGCCCGATAGCCTCGCCGGCCATGAAGCCGCTGCTCCGCACGCTCGTCTGGCTGGCCGTCGCCGGCCTCGGGGCGTTTGCCTACTTCGTCCTCGCCACGCGACGCGGCGAGCCGATCTCGTCCGCGTACCTCGTCGTCGCGGCGGTCTGCACCTACGCGATCGGCTACCGCTTCTACTCGGCTTGGCTCGCGGCCAAGGTGCTCATGTTGGACGACCGGCGAGCGACGCCGTGCGAGGTCCACGAGGACGGCCATGACTTCGTCCGCACCGACAAGTGGATCGTCTTCGGCCACCACTTCGCCGCCATCTCCGGCCCGGGGCCGCTGGTCGGACCGGTGCTCGCGGCGCAGTTCGGCTATCTGCCCAGCGCTCTGTGGATCCTCATCGGTGTGGTGCTCGGTGGAGCCGTGCAGGACCTCGTCATCCTCGTCTCGTCGATGCGGCGGGACGGCAAATCGCTCGGCCAGATGGTGCGCGAAGAGCTGAACTCTTTCGCCGGCGGCCTCGCCTTGGTGGCCATCCTGATGATCATGGTGATCCTGCTGGCGGTGCTCGCCGTCATCGTGGTGAACGCGCTCGCCGAGAGCCCGTGGGGCGTCTTCACCGTCGGCGCGACCATCCCCATCGCGATGCTGATGGGCGGCTACCTGCGCTGGTTCCGCGCGGGCCGGACGCTCGAGGCCTCGGTGATCGGCGTGGTGCTGCTGCTCGGGTCCGTCTGGGGCGGGCAATATGTCCACAGCCACGCGGAAGCCGCGAAGCTGTTCACCTTCGGCGCCGAGCCGCTGGCGTGGGGCATCATCGCGTACGGCGTGGCGGCGTCGGTGCTCCCGGTGTGGCTGCTGCTCGCGCCGCGCGACTACCTGAGCACGTTCATGAAGCTCGGGACCATCATCGCCCTCGCGCTCGGCGTGCTGCTGGTGTTGCCGGTGCTGCACATGCCGGCGGTGACGAAGTTCGCCGACGGTTCCGGTCCGGTCGTGCCGGGCAAGCTTTTCCCGTTCTGCTTCATCACCATCGCCTGCGGCGCGATCAGCGGCTTCCACGCGCTCATCGGCAGCGGCATCACGCCCAAGATCATCACGCGTGAGAGCCATGCGCGGCCGATCGGCTACGGCGCGATGTGCCTGGAATCACTGGTCGCCATCATGGCGCTGGTCGCCGCCTGCACGCTGGATCCCGGTGTCTATCTCGCGATGAACATCAAGGGCATCGGCCCCGACGCCACAGCCATCGCGGCGGACACCGTGGCGAAGGTCGCCGCCACCGGCTTCACCGTGGACCCGGCGGTGATGACGGCGCTCGCGAAGGACGTCGGCGAGACGTCGCTCTACGGACGCACCGGAGGCGCGGCCACGCTCGCGGTCGGCATGGCGAGCATCTTCTCCAAGCTCACGCACGGCCGCTGGCTCGACCTCTGGTACCACTTCGCGATCATGTTCGAGGCGTTGTTCATCCTGACGACGCTCGATGCCGGTACGCGCGTCGGACGGTATCTGCTCCAGGATTTCCTCGGCCACGCCTGGAAACCTCTCGGGAACACGAAGTCGGTCTTCGCCAGCATCGTCGCCACCGTGCTCATCGTCGCCGGTTGGGGCTTCGTGCTCATCAGCGCGGTGCGGAACCCCGACGGCGGCACCAAGGCGCTCTGGCCCATCTTCGGCATCGCCAACCAGCTGCTGGCCGCCATCGCCCTCTGCCTCGCGACGACAATCCTTCTGAAGACGGGCCTGCAAGGCGGTCCGAGGTCCGGTGCCCGAGGTCCAAGGTCGGCGAAGCTCGCGCTCGTCACGCTCATCCCGCTGATGTGGCTGCTGACGGTCACCGGCACGGCGGGTTGGCAGAAGATGTTCCACGAATCGCCGCGCATCGGGTTCCGGGCGGCCCTGGCCGTGGCGGAGGAGAAGCGGCCTGCGGTCGAGGCCGCGCTGGCCGCCGCGAAGGCGGGCGGTGACGCCGTCGTGCTCAAGAAGGCGGAGGCCGCGGCGAAGGCGAACCGGCTCGCGCGGTTCAACAACCGTTTCGACCTCGCCATCACCGGCCTCTTCCTCGTGTTCGCAACGGCGATGGTGGTCGTGTCCGTGCGGGAATGGCTGCTGTTGTTGCTGGGCCACAAGCTCGCGGTGCTGCGCGAGACGGACCCCGTGTGGCTGCCCGACCACGCGTTGTTGGCGGACCGCACCGGTGCCGCGCTCACCGTCACGGCGCTGGTCTTCGCGTTGCTCAAGGAATGGTCCGGCGAGAGCGCTGTTGATCGTGCGCAAGCTGCTGCCTGCGTCTGCGCCGTCCCGGCGCCGCCGCGCGTATTGATCGACATCCCGGAGGTCCGCGCACCGCTCGACGCGGCCGCCCGGGAGCAAGCCTACATCGCCGCCGCCGAGCACCGCTTCGAAGGCATCAACCGCTGTTGCTGAGAAGTTTTCAGCGTCCAGTCTCCAGTGCCCAGTTCCAACGTTCGCCACCGCTGCATGGCCGATATCGATACTGATCACTGACGACTGTTTGCTGATCACTCACCAGGGATCACCGATTACTGATTACTGATTACTGATTACTTCTCCCACTCCCATGGACCTCGTCCTCACCAACCGCCAGCGCACCCGCCGCGTCGACGTCCGCGCTCTCCGTGCCCTCGTCGCCGTGGTGCTGGACGACCTCGGCCTCGACGCGGAGATCGGCATCCATCTGGTCTCCGCGAGAGAGATGGCGAAGGTGAACTGGGATTTCCTGCGGCATGAAGGCTCGACCGACGTCATCACCTTCGACCACGGCAGCACGGAGGGACGCCTGCACGGCGAGCTGTTCATCTCGGTGCCCGACGCGGTGGGCCAAGCGGAGGAATTCGGCACGACGTGGGAAGAGGAGCTCGCTCGCTATGTGATCCACGGCCTGCTCCACCTTCACGGCTACGACGACCTGGAACCGGCGAAGCGCCGCGTGATGAAACGCCATGAGAACCGGCTCGTGCGCAAGTTCGCGGAGAAGCATCCGTTGGCGCGGCTGGAGGGACATCGGGATCGGGGTCGCACTACCCGATGAACGAGCGCACGTCAGGTCTGGTGATGCGCGTGCGTCCGCTCACGGACACGAGCCTGATCGTGCATTGGCTCACGCCGGACCTCGGGCGCATCGCGACGGTCGCCAAAGGCGCGCGGCAACCGAAGTCGCCGTTCGCGGGCAAACTGGACCTGTGTTTTGGCGCGGAGTTCAGCTTCGTCCGCAGCCGGCGATCGGAACTCCACGCGCTCCGCGAAGTGGTGGTCCGCGAGTCGCACGCAGGGATCCGGGCCGATTACGGCCTGCTCGCACAAGCGGCCTATGCGGTGGCCTTCATCGAGCAGATCACCGAGACGGAGACGCCGCTGCCGGAGATCCACGACGTGCTCGCGGGGTTCCTCGCGCACCTGCCGTCGCAGCCGCCGCGTCCGCGCGGTGTGTTCGCCTTTGAACTGAAGATCCTTGCGGCATCCGGCTTGGCGCCGGATGCCGCGGCCTCGGGTCTGCGGCCGGGTGCCCGCGACCTGCTCGGGCAACTCGCCGATGCCGCATGGCCGGACTTGGCGGGGCTCCAGCCGGCGGCGCCGGACGCTCGGGCGGTGCGGGATTTCCTCCACGGCTTCATCTTGCAGCACTGCCAGAGGATCCCGCGCGGACGCGCCGAGGCTCTGCGCGCGGGGACCGAGGAATGGGCGGCTCCGATCAAAAGACCGAAGGAGGCTGACGCGGCTGCCGCAGAAGCGACCCGGACCGAGGCGTAGCCTATCCTCGAAGAAGCGCCCCTCGCAGCAGACGAGGTGACGAGTCTCTCTGCTTCCGCTGCGGGGATCAGAACCTACTTATGTAATCTCCTGCTAGTGTAGTGCGCGCGGACTAGCGCTATCTAACCTTGGTAAGCGGAGATGCAATGACCTAGGATGGCGAAATGCACGTGGCTCCTGTCATCACACCGAGTCGCGATCTTCAGGATTGGTTGCGAAAGCAGGTGGGCAGCGTGCTGACCCCGAAAGGCTTGGTCGAACGGTGTCGGATCGTGCTGCTCGCGGCCCAAGGGCAGGAGAAGGTGCAGATCGCGGCGAGTCTGGGCCATAGCCGGCATAAGTGCCTGTTTGAAAATGAAGGGTCGTGAGAGATGTGGTCGACTAAGGTTTTCTGGTTGTTTGAATTAGATTAGTGGTAGATCTGTCAGGCGATGAAAATCGCTTGCTACGAGACGGATGTGACCGAAGCCCAAAGGGAACTGATCGAGCCGATGCTGCCCGCGTCGAAGAAGCTGGGGAGGAAGCGGACGTCGCTGCGGAAGATCCTCAATGCTTTGCTGTATATCGCGAAAGCGGGTTGCCAATGGCGTCTGTTGCCGGTGGATTTCCCGCCGTGGCAGACGGTCTACGCGGTGTTCCGCAACTGGATCGCCGAGGGCGTCTGGGAACAGGCCGACGCCCGGCTGCGGGCCAAGGCCGGGAAGCTTGGGCCGCACCAGTCGATTCTCCTGCCGGTACCCGGGCGGCTCGCTGTCGTTGAGGATCTTCGCCAGCGTCTTCCAATGCATCCCCGTTTCCCGCAGCACCTGCCTCCGGCTAACCCCTTCCACCAACACACGGCGTCGCAACTCGCTCCAGTGTTCCATATCGGCATACACCTCTCCCTTTGTCCCATGGTGCCGCCTTTTTCGAGCGCTTCTTCACACACGTGACCCCGCCGCACTTTTCAACCGCCTTCTACATCGTGCGGCACCGGTCGGCGACCACTCGGACGGGCTCCCCTTCCAGGCAGCCAAAAACCGAGGCGGGCACTTTCCACGGACTGCCGGGCTTCAGTCCGGTTGGCGGCCAGGCGCTTCAATGCTTCAAGCTCCTCCGGACGGCAGGTGATCGGCGCAGCGGTGCGCAGCCTCCACCTCAGTATACATATATCACTTATCAGTGCTATTAAGCAGTAGGGTGCTGGCGCAGTCGGCGGTACTGTCCGCGCTTTGGCGTGGTCCCCAAACCCTGTGAAATATGGCGGAAGGGGAGGGATTCGAACCCCCGGATGCCTTGCGACATCTCCTGATTTCGAGTCAGGTGCCTTTAACCACTCAGCCACCCTTCCGCTCGATCGGCGACGCTGTGAAGCGGTGCCGTGTCCACGTTCAGACTCGCGGACGTCAGGATGGTCGGCGAGAATCGGGCGGGTTGTAAAGGGTCTTGTCCGCCACGATCTCCAACAAGGTTCGGGCGGCCGAAAACGGGGGCTTCAGCACGTCGGCCGGGCAACCGGACGCGCCGCGGTTTTCGCCGTCGATCAGGGGACGGGCGCCGTCGCGGCTGCCGGCGACCTCCCGCTGGACAGTTCCTCCATCATGCCCAGCTTGGGCGTGCATGCGGTCCGATCGCCAAGATAGCGGGAATCATGAGCGATGATGCTGCCCCGCATCTCACGCACTGTATGGCCGCTGAAGTTCATGCGACCTCTGCGGGTCCTCCGTCCTCCGGCAGCGGAGTCTGCGCTTCGATGTCGACGGCTGGCTCGTCCGGCGGCTCGGTCTCGGGGATGAACTTCGCGTGCATCTTCTCCAGGTACGCCCGTGAACCTTCTCGCCCGGCCTCGTGGCGCAGCGACTCGTTGATGAACTGTAGGCGCGCCTTCGCTTTGGCGATGATCACCGTCCATTCAAAGGCCCAGACTTGGATGTTCAAGTCACGGTCCTCGAAGACGAGCCCCTGTCGCCGGCCCTTCTGGTTCGCCTCTCTGCGGGCAAACTCATCCATGGAATTGGAGACCACGATGAACTGCCAACGGGTCTTCGCCTTGAGGAACCGCGGATCCTTGGCCACGGCAAATGCGTAGCTCTTGATCTGGCCCAGGACCTTCGAATTGATCGGCTGGGAAGGCCGCTTCAGCTCCACGACCAGATGGTCCCGCTCGTCGTGCCGGGGTGTGACCGTGCGGTAGAACATGAGGTCCACCCGGCCTTGCTTTCCGCCCTCGCGCTCGACCGGCTCCGGTTCTTCAGGGTCCCGCAGTTTGCCAAGATGCATCTGCAAAACCTCCTCCAGGGACATCTCGCTGCCGGACAAGGCGAACTCCTCGTCGAAGATCCACGCTTCTTTCTCCAGGATTTTGTGAAGTTGATCGCGTTCGAGGAGCTTCTTCTTGGTTTTCTTGTCGAAGAGGAGGTTCTCCAAGGCGACCAGAAAATCGAAGCGGTTGGCGACCGTCTTGGCGGAGCTGATGATGTTCGACAGCGAGGTGACCTCCATGAGGTCCGACAGGGCCTCCTGCTCCTCCTTCTTCAGGTTCAGCATCTCGGTGATGATGCGCTGCACCGCATCCGGGCTCTCTTGGACGGCCTGCGCCAGCAGCCGGAACATGAGCCGCTTTGTCTTGGGGTCTGCCTCCTCGAAGGCCGGTAGGTAGGACTCCACGTTCACCGCCATGATGTCGAACACCTGGCGCTCCGCCTCCTCCACCGGATTCAGCGCGTGCTTCGTCTCGAAGGGGTAGATCTGCTCCCGCTTCCAACGTTCGACGACCTGGCTCTGGCGGTCGCTCAGCCGGCGGCGGAAGTGCGTCTTCACCGCCTGCTTCGCGGATTCCACGATGGCGGCCACATCCGGGTGCAGCTCTTCCAACACCAATGCCCCCGCCTTGTCCAAGTCCCGGAAGTGGTCGCACTTCACGTACACGGTGAACTCGAAGCCCGGAGCCCGGACCTTCGTCCCCATGTCGGTCTCGTGCAGAGAGACTCCCGAGGCATCGCAGAGATGGACGACCCGGTCTGTCGCCATCTGCCATTCGATGATGGTGACCACCACGCGGGTCGTCCGTCCGTCCGCCAAGGCCACGTCGTCCAACAACAGGTCCTTCTTCGCGATCTGCAGCGCACTGGGGTCGACCCGCGCGCCGTCGTAGTCGATGCGCACATCCGGATACTGGCTGAGGTAGGCGGCGAACAGCTTGGCGAGCTCTTCCCGCGCGCCTTCGCCCTGCAAGGAACCCAGGCTCTTCTGGATCTCCGTCACCACCACCTCCGTACCGGTAGGCTCCCCGTCCGCTGGCACCGGGTCCGAGAACTCGATGTCGGTCAAGGCATCGGCCCGGCCGGACACCTGGTAGCGTCTCCGTCCTTCGGACGAGTCGAAAACGGTGTTCCACACGACGCGGTTGCCCAGCGAGAACGCTTTGAACCGCCCTTGACCGTTCTTGCCGTGCAATGCCCGACCGCGCTCACGGACCTTCTTCCTCTTCCACGAGTCGCCCAGCGCGCCGAACAGCGTCTGGACATGGGCGTGGTTGATCCCGTGGCCGTTGTCCACGATGCGGATGGCATCGAGGCCATCGAGGCCGTTCACCTCCAAACGGACGGACACCTGGTCCGAACCGGCATCGAGACCGTTCCAGACCAGCTCGGACACCGCTTTGATGGGCGCGGCGGTGGCGAGCCTCTCCAAAAAGTCGCGTTTGGCTTCGATGTTGATCTTGTTCATGGGGCGTTCGGGTGCGTCGGGCATGGACGTCGGGACATTCCTGAATCACGCCGACATGCGGTAGGGTCGGGGCCGCAAGCCGGCAGGAAGA
This sequence comes from Verrucomicrobiota bacterium, assembly GCA_038226425.1. GTDB lineage: Bacteria > Verrucomicrobiota > Verrucomicrobiia > Limisphaerales > UBA9464 > CAIVQB01. Next base: position 9,469 of record JBBRQL010000007.1, on the reverse strand, counting down.
TAGAGGGGATGGACCGGGGTCTCGCCGTCCTTTGCAAGCCTCAGATAGCTGAGCCCCTTGTGACGACACAGCAGCTCCACCAGTTCCCTCCCGCGGTTCCGGAGCGCCTTCGGGGGCTGACCGAAGGCCAGGACGATCCTCTCGGCCTTTGCGGCCATCTCCAGGATTGCTTGGTCGTTCTTCGGGCCGACGGGATCGGCCACCTCCAGCAGCCTGTCTTTGTCGGTGGCGCGGTAGGCGTGGACGTTGCCGACGAGCTGCCCGCCGTAGCCCCACGAGCGGGCAAAGTTCCCCGTCCTGCGCAGGGTCGGGTCGCTATGATCCATGCAGGCCACGCTGGGGTTCATCATCAGCCACAGGACGAGCGGCTTGGCCGGGTCCCAGATCTCCCGAAGCTGGTAACGGTATCGCTGGCACTCGGAGAAGACGGCGGTGACGGTGGAGTCGGACGGCCAGGCGGGGCGGACCTTGCCGCCCGGGTCGTGTCCCGGAAAGGAGGGGTTCATGGGGTCGCAGCGTGCGGGCCGCCCCGCCGCGTCCTGCCGGTGAGGAGTCCTTGCATCATGTTTTGCGTGAAGGCGCGGGCCTTGGCCTGCCGTTGCTCCCGTACCGCCAGCTCGGCCTCCGTCCCGGTCAGCACGGCGGCGACGGTGGCCAAGGGATGGTCCGTGAGCACCTTCACAGGGGTACAAGACGCCGCATATCTGCGGCGGCGGGCCTCAAGGCTGGCTCGTGGTTTTCCGGTGTCGGCATATCGGCGTCCTCGCAAGACGCTGGACGCGAAGGGGCATCGGGGCACGCGAAAACGAGGTCCTTGGAGCATCGGTCGGCTCGGTAGCGGCGGAGCAACTCCTCCGGTGCCGGATGTTTTTGCCTGGTGATCAAGTCGGCTGCGAGTGCCGAAGCAGCTGTGCCGGAAAGCCCAAGGTATCCATTGGCCCAGGACACGGGGAGTCTCGCCCGGAACGATAGTGTCCCGGACACGACCAAGAGTGTGATCGGTTGCGGCGACATCTTGGACCTGCGCGCCGGTTGCCGGTCAGGGGTGTGTCGTCGTCGCGGCGGCGGACGACGTGCGGCCCAGCACATGGGCCTCGAGCGCGAAGCTGAGGTCCAGGATCCGCGGATCGCCGGGGTGGAGCGCTTGGGCATCGGACAGGTTGCGCCGGACGGAGAGGGTCCAGTCGGCCTCGCCGATCAACTTGCGCGTCTCAAGGAGGATCCACTCGAGCCGTGCCTCCGAAGGTTTCGGCTCCGGTGGCGGCCCGGCGACGGGCTGAGCAACGGGTCGCGACGCAGTGCCGGTCGTCGACGCGCCGACGACCGCCGTCGATCCGATCCAACCTTCCAAGGCGGGCGAGCGGATCCATTGCCCGGCCGACCATCCCGCGACCCCAAAGACCGCGGCGATGGCCAGCCGCACGGGCCACCGGCGACCGGTCGTGACGAAGGGGATGAAAGGAGGCAACGGAGCGGTCCCGAACAGATCGGAGGCGCTGATGGGGACGGCCGTGTCGAAGTCCACGGCGCGAGGAATCGTGCCCGATAGGCTGAGGCCGGTCCGGGCAGGCTTCGCCGGCGGGGCGGGCACGGTTGCCGGTGGCACCGGAGATCTCGCTACGGCGGCAGGCTCCGCGGCGGCAGCGGTGGCTGCGGGTTCCAACAGCGCCAGCGATGAGGTGGGACGGTTCAGCGGCGGGAGTTCGTGCTGGGGCTCGGCGGGTTCCTCGGGTGCGGCCGCTTTCGGGATCCGGATGATCACGTCGGTGCCGTGCGGCCCGATGGCGGGGACCGGCGGCGGATTCTCGCCATCGGTGGCGGTCGGTGCGAAGGCCGGCAACCGACCGATCGGCGTCCACGCGACGAGACCCGCGTGCCATGCCGGCACGTCGCGCCGCAGGTCGCCGCGCTGCAGCTGCAGACGGATGTCCGCCGACGGGAAGGGCCCACGGCGTTGTCCGTCGATCGCGAGGAAGACCTGCATGGTGGCGGCGAGGGCGGTCGGTGGACCGCGGCCTGACCCTAGATAAGATGCCTAGCTGGCGCGTTGTAATCCCTAAAACTGGCCAGCGGGCGCGGCGGCGCTTGCCCGTCCTCGGCACCGCCCTAAGGTCCGCCGGCATGTCGGCGTTCAAACTTGTCTCCAACTACGAGCCGGCCGGCGACCAGCCGACGGCCATCGCCAAGCTGACCGACGGCCTGCGGAAAGGGGCGAAGAGCCAGGTGCTGCTCGGCGTGACCGGGTCGGGCAAGACATTCACGATCGCGAACGTGGTCCGGAACGTGGACCGGCCGACCTTGGTGCTGTCGCACAACAAGACCTTGGCGGCGCAGCTGTACTCCGAGTTCAAGGCGTTCTTCCCGGAGAACGCGGTCGAGTACTTCGTGAGCTACTTCGATTTCTACCAGCCGGAGGCGTACATCCCGCGGACGGACACCTTCATCGAGAAGGACAGCAGCGTGAACGAGGAGATCGAGCGGCTGCGGCTCTCGACCATGAACTCGCTGCTCGGCCGCCGCGACGTGATCGTCGTCGCCAGCGTCTCGTGCATCTACGGCATCGGCAGCAAGGACGACTACGAGAGCATGGTCATCCCGCTGCGCGTGGGCCAGGAGATCGGCCGGAACGCGCTGCTCGAGAAGATGGTGGCGCTGCAGTACGCGCGGAACGACTTCGACCTCACGCGCGGGAAGTTCCGCGTCCGCGGCGATGTGGTGGAGCTGCATCCCGCCTACACCGAGGACGCCCTGCGGATCGAGTTCTTCGGCGACGAGATCGAGCGGTTCACCCGCTTCGATCCGCTGACCGGCGACAACATCGAATCGTTGACGGCCGTGAACATCTTTCCGAGCAAGCAGTTCGCGACGCCGCAGGAGAAGGTCAACCGCGCGATGCTGTCCATCCGCGAGGAGCTGGGCGACCGGATCGCGTGGTTCGAGAAGCAGGGCAAGCTGCTCGAGGCGCAGCGGATCAAGATGCGCTGCGAGTTCGACCTGGAGCAGCTCCAGGAGCTGGGCTTCTGCTCGGGCATCGAGAACTACTCGCGCCACATCTCGGCGCGTCCGCCGGGGTCGCGGCCCGGCACGCTGCTGGATTTCTTCCCCGCCGATTACCTGCTCGTGGTGGACGAGTCGCACGCGACCTTGCCGCAGGTCGGCGGGATGCACGCGGGCGACATGGCGCGGAAATCGGTGCTGGTGGACCACGGCTTCCGGCTGCCGAGCGCGCTCGACAACCGTCCGCTGAACTTCGAGGAGTTCCGCACGCTGACGGGGCAGGGGATCTATGTGAGCGCGACGCCGGGGCCGACCGAGATGGGTTGGGCCGGTCCGCAGAACGTCGCCGAACAGATCGTCCGCCCGACCGGGCTGGTCGATCCGCAGGTCACCATCCGTCCGCTCAAGGGCCAGATCGACGACCTGTTGAACGAGGCGCGCGACCGGGTGGAAAAACGCGAGCGCGTGCTGGTCACCACCCTCACCAAGCGCACCGCCGAGGAGCTCACCGACTACCTGCGCGACCTCGGCGTCAACGTCCGCTATCTGCACAGCGAGATCGACGCCATCGAGCGCGTCGAGATCCTGCGGGCGCTCCGCCGGGGCGACTGCGACGTGCTGGTCGGCATCAACCTCCTGCGCGAAGGCCTCGACCTTCCCGAGGTCTCGCTGGTGGCCATCCTCGACGCGGACAAGGAGGGCTATCTGCGCAGCGCGACCAGCCTCATCCAGACCGCGGGCCGCGCCGCGCGGCATCTGAACGGCCACGTCATCCTCTACGCCGACGTGATGACGCAGAGCATCCAGAAGTTCCTCGCGGTCTCCGATTATCGGCGCACCAAACAGCTCGCCCACAACGCCGCCAACGGGATCATCCCGCGCAGCGTCACGCGCGGGCTGGAGGAAGGCCTGAGCAGCGTGGGCTCCGGTCGCAAGGCGGCGGCGGACGCGCTCCACGAGAGCATGGACCAGTTCGATGCGACGGAGACGTTGCGCGAGCTGGAATCGGAGATGGTCGAGGCGGCGAACGGCCTGGAGTTCGAGAAGGCCGCGTTGCTCCGCGACCAGATCAAGGAGCTGAAGCACCGTCTCGGCGGCGCCGAGCTGAAAGCGCCCGGTGCGACGGCGCGGGCGGTCCACTACGGCGAAGCGGCACGACGCAAAGGCGGCGGCAAGCGGCGGCGTTGAGCGCACGGACGGGGCGATGGTCCGGGCTCATGGAGGGTAGGCGGACTGGAAAGTCCGCCCTCCCAGGCGGCCAGCCGCGACCGCGAAACGCGGTCAGTCCACGTAGAGGAACTCGTTCGCGCTGAGCAGGGCTTGGCAGAGATCGGTCAGGGCTTGCAGCTCCGGCTTCGGCTTCGGCGGCGGCGCTTTGGCGGCATCGGTGGGTTTGGCGGCATCCGATTGCGGCGCGGCCTTCACTGATAACTGCGAAACCTGCTGCGCGAGGAAGGCGGTGGCGTCGGCAAGCTCGCCGGCGCGAGGCGGCCGGTCGAAGGCCAGTTGCCATGCGCGGCGGACCTGGGTGGTGCGTTCGTCGCCGGCCTCGCTCTGGACGCGGCGGGCGAAGCGCTCCGCTTGGTCGAGCAGGAACCCGCTGTTCATCAGCATCAACGATTGGGTGGCGACGGTGGAGCTCTGGCGGCGTTCGCAGTTGACCTCCATCACCGGCGCGTCGAAGGCATGCAGCATCGCCAGCGGACGACTCCGTCGCACCTGGATGTAGACCGACCGGCGGAATTCTTCGCCGCCGAGCGAGCCCTCCACGGGCATCTTGTTGTCGCCGGTCGTCTTGTCCTCGCCGACGACGATCTGGCCGTTCACATCGGGCCGCACGGGCACGGGTGGGCCCCACTTCTTGCGCTCCAGCGAGCCGCTCACGGCGAGGACCGCGTCGCGGATTGCTTCGGCGTCGAGGCGTTGCACCGGTCTGCGCCAGAGCAGGCGGTCGTCCGGGTCGCGGTCCTCGCCCTTGGGGCTGCGCGCCGAGGATTGCCGGTAAGCGGTCGACGTCATGATCAGCTTGTGCAGACGTTTCACTTTCCAGCCGTGCCGCATGAAGTCGCTGGCGAGCCAATCGAGCAGCTCCGGGTCGGACGGACGCTCCCCCATCGCGCCGAAGTCCGCCGGGGTGCCCACGAGGCCGCGGCCGAAATGGTGCGACCACACGCGGTTGACCCAGACCCGCGCGACCAGCGGGTTGGTGCCGCTCGTCAACCATCGCGCGAACGCAAGGCGCCGGCCGCTGGTCGGCAACGCCGGATCATCGGACGGGAACTCGGCCGCTCCGGTGGTCGGATCCAGCACGCTCAGGCCGCCGGGCATCAGGGCTTCCTTCGGCTGGCGATAATCGCCGCGATGGAAGCGGTGGGTGACCGGCACGCGGTCGGCCGGTTCGGTGAGCACGCTGATGAAATCTTCGACCGGTTTGCGCCCGCGGCCCTCGGCGATTTTGGCGTCCATCGCCTTCAGCGCCTCGGCGGCCTTGGGATCGTACTGGTAGAGCACGCCGGCGCTGATGTTCACGCTGGGGTTGTCGGCGAGCAGCTTCTTCTGCTCGGCGGTGCGTTTGTCGGCGGGCGTCTCGAAGGCGGAGCGGAGCGGGTCGCGCAGCGCTGCGTCGAACTTCTCGAGGTGCTTGGCCAGCGCCGCCGCGATGTGCTCCTTCTGCTTCGCGTCCTTCTCCGCGGAGAGCTTCCGGGCCTCGGCCTCGATGTCGGCGGAACGCTTCCGGTCGTCGTCGGTCTGCAGCGACACGAGACGCTGGGCCGGTGTGCGCCAGTTCGTCCAGTCGTAGGCCGGCTCGAACACCGCGCGCAGCCGGTAGTAGTCGCGCTGCGGGATCGGGTCGTAGCGGTGGTCGTGGCATTGGGCGCAGCCGACGGAGAGGCCGAGCAACGAGGTGGACACGATCTTGAGCGTGTCGGCGACGACCTGGTTGCGGACGGCGTCGCGGTCGCTCAGGGCGTCGGTCGCCGAGCCGTCCACGCCGGTGCGAAGATAACCTGTGGCGATGAGCAGGTCGCGCTTCGCGGGATCGGCGAGCGCGACGGCCGGGGCATCCGCCTGGGTGGCCCGGGCGAGTTCGTCGCCGGCGATCTGCTCCGTCAGGAAGCGGTCGAACGGCTTGTCCTCGTTGAAGGCGCGGATGACGTAGTCGCGATACTTGTGGGCGTGGGCCCGCGGCGGGTCGGCATCGCTGTAGCCGTCGGAATCCGCGTAGCCCGCGACATCGAGCCAATGGCGGCCCCAGCGTTCGCCGTGGTGTTCTGACTCCAGGAGCCGGTCGATGAGCTTCTCGTAGGCCCCGGCCGAGGTGTCCGCGAGGAAGGCCGCGGTCTCCTCCGGCGTCGGCGGCAGCCCGGTCAGGTCGAAGCACGCGCGGCGGAGCAGAGTGGTCTTCTCGGCGTCGGGCGAGAAGCGGAGCTGCTTGGCCTTGAGCGACCGCACGAGAAAGGCATCGATCGGCGTGCGTGCCCGGTCGCGTGCTGCGGTCTTGGGCACCGCCGGATCGCGGATCGGCTGGAAGGACCAGAAGGCCCGCTCCTCCTCCGTGATGCCGGTGCCTTGGGGCGGTGTCAGAGGCTCGGGGCGCACGGTCTTGGCCCCGGCGGCGATCCATCGGCGGATGAGCGCGACCTCGGCGACGGTGAGCTTCTTGTCACGCTTCGGCATGGTGCCGTCGCCCACGAGTTTGAGCAGACGGCTCGCATCCGGCTTGCCGGGCACGACCGCAGGACCGTTCTCGCCGCCGTCCAGCATCAGGCGGCGCAGGCGCAGGTCGAGGCCGCCCTTCGGTTGATCGCCCTCGCCGTGGCACTCGAAGCAGTGCGCCTTGAGGATCGGGCGGATGTCCTTCTCGAAGGTGGGATCGGTGGCGGCGCGGGAAGCCGGAGCGAAGCACAGCAGGCCCAGCACGGACGCCGCCGCGGCCAACCATCGCAACGCGGTCAGGCGGCGGCCTGCCATCGGAGCGTGGACGGTCTCGTCCGCGCGGTCGCTTCGACCGACCGAGATGACCGGCCACGCGCTGTCGCGGACGAAGCCGTCCGCGCTCCGATGCTGTGCGGCTCCTTTCATGCGTGGCGGAGGATCTCTTTCACCACGCGGCAGGGCTTGCCGTCGGTGAGGTGCTGGCCTTGGCCGTTCTGGTGATAGGCCAGCGCCGAGTGGTCGAGGCCGAACAGGTGCATGAGCGTGGCGTGGTAATCGTTCGGGCTGACCGGATCGACCACCGCCTTGTGGCCGAACTCATCGGTCTCGCCGTAGGTCATGCCGCCCTTGAACCCGCCGCCGGCGACCCAGCTGGAGAAGCCTTGGCCGTTGTGGTCGCGGCCGGCCTTCTCGGCGGGACCGTGGTTCTCGGTGACCGGCAGGCGCCCGATCTCGCCGCCCCAGTGGACGATGGTGGTGTCGAGCAGGCCGCGGGCCTTGAGGTCCTTGACGAGCGCGGTGGAGGGCCGGTCGGTCTTGCGGCAGCAGTCCGCGAGGTTGGTCTTGATGTTCTCGTGGTTGTCCCAGATCTGGCCGTTCACGAAGAGCTGCACGAAGCGGACTCCGCGCTCGACGAGACGACGGGCGATGAGGCAGCGGGTGCCGTACTCGCGGGTGACCGGGTCGTCGAGGCCGTAGAGCTTCTTGGTGGCCTCGCTCTCGCCAGCGAGGTCGAGCGCCTCCTTGGCGGCGGTCTGCATGCGCGCGGCGAGCTCGTAGCTGGCGATGCGGGCCTCGAGGTCGGCCTCGCCGGGATGCCGCGCGAGATGGTCGCGGTTCAAGCGGGCGAGGAAGGCAAGGTTCTGCTCCTGCAACGCGCCCTTCAGGTGCGGCGGCGGATCGAGGTTCAGGATGCGCGGTTCGGCGGAGCGCACCACGGTGCCCTGGAAGAGCGGGGGCATGAAGCCGTTCGACCAGTTCCGCACGCCGTCCACCGGATGGCCGCCCGGATCGGTGAGCACGACGTAGGCAGGCAGGCTCTGGCTCTCGGAACCGAGCCCGTAGGTCAGCCATGAACCGAGCGCGGGCCGGCCGGGCTGGGCGCGGCCGGTGTTCATGAACCAGATCGAGGGCTCATGGCCGTTGATGTCCGTGTGCATCGAACGGATCACGGTGACGTCGTCCACGATCCCGGCGAAGTGCGGCAACAATTCGGACACCGGCGTCCCGCACTGGCCGTGCCGTTTGAACTGCCAAGGGCTGCCGAACAGCTTCTTGCTCGCGCGGTCCACGAAGCTGAACGTGACCTCACCCGCGTAGTCCTGGCCGCTGCGCTTGGTCAGCTCCGGCTTGGGGTCGAGCAGGTCCATGTGGCTCGGGCCGCCGTGCATGAAGAGGGAGATCATCGCCCTCGCGCGCGGCACGATCGCGGGAGGCTTCGGACGCAGGTCGAAGGAGCGCGGTCCGCGCGGCATGTCGGGCGGTGTCGCGAGCAGACGTTCTTCGCGCAACAGCCAGGCGAGCGCCACGCTGCCCACGCCCATGGCGTTGCGCGCGAGGAAGCGCCGTCGCGAGACGGTCCCCGCGGAGTCGAGGGCGGCGAGAAGAGATTCGTCCATGGGAAAGCACCGGCAGCATGGACGCACCGCGGCGGCGGGGGAACCGAAGAATCGCGAAGCGGCCGATCAACGGCCGAGCAGCGCTTGCTTGGCGTCGGCGAGTTCCTCGTCGCGGCGGTGGTAGCCGTGTTTGCGGATCAAGCGCTCGGCCTCCGCGAGATCCGTTTCGACCGACTCCCACGGATACTCCAGTTCCTCATTCCCCGCTCCAAGCTCCCCGTTCCGCGCTCCAAAGAGCCTGGCCCGGCTCAAGTGGATGTCCGCTATGAACAGCGGCATCGGGCCGCGCTCGGCGATCTCCCAGGCTTCGTCCAGATCCTCCTGCGCGCTCGCGTGCGCCTCTTGCCCTGAGCTTGTCGAAGAGGTGAGAAACCGCAGCCAGGCGCGGGTGAGGAGGGCGCGCGGAACGTGGTGCGTCGTGCCCGCGTGGCGGAGGCCGGCCACGGCGGCGTCCAGTTCGCGGAGGGCGGTGTCGGGAGGGCCGGCTTCCACGCCGGCCCCATCTTTCCCGTTGGCCCTGGAAGTTGGGGCGCGGGTGGAACCGCGCCCTCCCAGGATGAATTCGTAGAGCGCGGCGCGGCCCAGCGTGAGGTGGTCGAGGGCGATGTCGAGGAGACCAAGTTCCGCATCGGTCACCCACTTGAGCGTCTGCGCCGCGCGCTGGGAGACGGCGCGGCATTCGGCAAGGAGCGCGGGTCTGTGACCCGCAGCAGCGTCGGCCTCGAACCATACGTCCGAAGGATCCGCAGCCGCTGCGTCGTTCGGAGTTGCTGCGGCTCGCAGAGCCGCGCTCCGTGACGACAGTCTCCACGCGGCGCGCTCGGGTGCGGCGAGGAGCAGGTCGCAATACTCGAAACCTGACGGACCGTAGAGCAGCGGGTATTCGGGCTGGCTCTCGGCCTGCATTTGCTCGGCCT